>CALCML010000285.1 GCA_937967765.1 uncultured Carnobacterium sp. | reverse complement strand
TTACAGAAGAAGCTGACCGGAAAAAAATGAAACAGTACAAAAACTTCTTACGACTTTCATCTTTAAATTTCAAAGGAATTGAAATTACGAATGGTGGTTTAAAAAATATTCCGCGATATATTGCATCGGCTATTTTCAGATTTACTTCTCCTCAAATGTGGAATTTTAAGATTGAGGAATTGGCAAAAAAATATAGCGGAGATAATTCTTCTGATTTTGCATGTACAGTATATGATTCTTACTATCCGAAAGGAATCAAGAAAGAATGGTTGTATGATACAATTGATATGGCGTATGAAGATACAGTTCTAAAAGTTCCAAGAAAGTATCATGAAATTCTCGTTTATGAATTCGGAGAAGATTATATGACACCACCTCCAGCAACGCAGCAAGTAGCGGGTGAAGCTAAGAACTATTGGATTGGTGAATAAGATTAAAAATCATCACAAGAAACCATATAATATAAGAAATACCGATTGGAGATTCCAATCGGTATTTCGTTTATTTATAGTTCATTGCAGTTAAGGCTACTTGTAAGATGATAGCGCCGAGTGTACCGATTAACATTAATACGGCTACAACACGTGTAATTTTTTCAACTGTTGAAAGATTACGTTTTTTCTTTGCCAACAAAATCGCTCCTTTTTTCTTTGCTCGGTAATAGTTTACCGTAAATCGATGTGAATTACTAGAGTTAAATGTTAAAAGGTTTTCTAAGAGTGAAAATGAGTGAAATGAAAAAGAGCTTTAGTAAAAGAAAAGCATTCAAATGCCTTTCAAAAAAGCGTGATTTTTGATAACATAGATGTGTTAAATAAAACAAATTGGAGGAAGTTTCATGTCAAAACAACAAATTGGTGTCGTGGGTATGGCTGTTATGGGACGTAACTTGGCTTTAAACATCGAAAGCCGTGGCTATAGCGTTTCAATCTACAACCGTACAACTTCAAAAACAGACGAAGTGATTGCTCTACATCCAGATAAAAAATTAGTTCCAACATACTCTGTTGAAGAATTTGTAGAGTCTTTAGAGAAACCAAGAAGAATTTTATTAATGGTTAAAGCTGGTGAAGCAACAGATAAGACAATTCAAAGTTTACTTCCACACTTAGATAAAGGCGATATTTTAATTGATGGAGGAAATACATTCTTCCGTGATACAATGCGTCGTAATGAAGAACTTGCAAACTCAGGAATCAACTTCATCGGTACTGGTGTATCTGGTGGGGAAGAAGGAGCCCTAAACGGACCTTCAATCATGCCAGGTGGACAAAAAGATGCATATGACTTAGTAGCACCAATCTTAGAAGAAATCTCTGCCAAAGCAGACGATGGCGCTCCATGTGTGACTTACATCGGACCAAACGGTGCAGGTCACTACGTAAAAATGGTTCACAACGGAATCGAATATGGTGATATGCAATTAATCGCTGAAAGTTACGATATCCTACGTCGTGTAGGTGGATTATCTGTAGAAGAATGCGCTGAAGTATTCAAAGAATGGAACCAAGGCGAATTAGATAGCTACTTAATCGAAATCACAGCGGACATTTTAACGAAGAAAGATCCTGAAACAGGTCGTCCAATGGTTGACGTAATCATGGATACTGCTGGAAACAAAGGTACTGGTAAATGGGCTTCACAAAGCGCATTAGACTTAGGTGTGCCACTTCCATTAATTACTGAATCTGTATTTGCACGTTTCGTTTCAACATTGAAAGAAGAACGTGTTGCAGCAAGTAAAGAATTAGCAGCAACTAAAATTCCTGAATTAACAAATTCAGAACGTCAAGCTTTAATCGAACAAGTTCGTAAAGGATTATACTTCTCTAAAATCATGAGTTACGCGCAAGGATTTGCTCAAATGCGTGTAGCAAGCGAAGAGTTCAATTGGGACTTAAACTACGGAGAAATCGCAAAAATCTTCCGTGCTGGATGTATCATCCGTGCACAATTCTTACAAAAGATTACAGATGCGTTCGAACGTGATCCTCAATTGAAAAACTTATTATTAGATAAGTACTTCTTATATGTAACGGAATCTTACCAAGATGCAGTTCGTGATGTTGTTGTAACGGCTGTTCGTGCTGGTATCCCAGTACCAACATTCTCAAGTGCGTTAGCATACTATGATTCATACCGTTCAGAAACATTACCTGCAAACTTAATTCAAGCTCAACGTGACTACTTCGGTGCACATACTTACAACCGTGTAGACAAACCAGGAACATTCCACTTCGAATGGGCTCAAGAAAAAGAGATTGAACAATAATTACAAATGACGAAGTCCTAGCCAATTTGGCTAGGGCTTTTTTGATGAACTTACAATATTCGATTGAATAGGATAACGGTTTCATTTATAATGAAGTTATCACTTTGAAAAGGAGTTTAGGTATGAAATTAAAAAAAGTAATTATTTGTTTTTTTGCAGTTTTAGTATCTTTTATCTTACCGATAGAAAATACTGTTCATGCAGATACAGTTCATTTTAGAAATTGTTCAGAAGCATGGGCTGCAGGTTATGGGGATATTTTAGTTGGGGAACCGGGATATGCGGGGCATCTTGATCGTGATAAAGATGGAACAGCCTGTGAGATTTTCAAATCGGGTGGCCAATATCGCTCGCGTAGAGAAGACGGGAAACCATTAAACAAAGTAAAAGCTACTGGTTGGGAACAAGTTGATAGTAAATGGTATTATTACGAAAATTATGTCATGGTGACTGGATGGAAGAAAATCAGTGGTATTTGGTATTATTTTAATAGCTCAGGTGTAATGCAAACTGGGTGGCAACAATTAAGTGGTACTTGGTACTATTTCAATTCAGCAGGAGCAATGGAAACAGGCTGGCAACAGATTAGTAATGTCTGGTATTACTTTGATAACAATGGGTATATGCAGACAGGATGGAAATATTTGAGTGGTTCTTGGTACTATTTAAATAGTTCTGGTGGAATGGTTACAGGCTGGCAAACAATTGGAAACAATCGTTACCTCTTTAGTTCATCAGGAACCCTTCAAACAGGCTGGCAACAATCTGGTGGTGTCTGGTATTACTTTGATTCAAATGGGTATTTACAAACAGGATGGAAACAAATTAGTGGTGTTTGGTATTTCTTAAATGGATCAGGAGCAATGGAAACAGGCCTAAAAGAAATTGGTGGAACTAAGTATTACTTTACGGATAGTGGTGCAATGCAAACAGGCTGGAAATGGATAGCTGATGGTTATTACTATTTCAAGAGCAGTGGTGCAATGCAGACTGGATGGTATCAAGAAAATAATAAGTGGTACTATTTAGCTGAAAATGGAAAAATGGTAACAGGTTTGTACCAAGTTTATCACTCAACGTATTATTTTGACGGCAGCGGTGTAATGAAGACAGATTGGATCAAATTAGGTGATGGCTGGCATTACTTTGACAAGTCAGGTACGATGCTAAGAAATACAGTAACTCCAGACGGTTACTATGTTGATCAAGAGGGGATTTGGAAAGAGTTACCGAAAGTGTCTACTACAACAGAACTAATTCCTATTGAAAAAGCTGAAGCAGTACCTGAAACAACAGTACAAACGACTACTGAAGAACAAGTTCAATAAATGGAACGGATATTATATATATTAAAGAACTAATCTGCTCTGTAGATTAGTTCTTTTTTATTCAAGATTAACTTATAAGTTAATCTTGAATATTGAATTGAAGATAATTGACAGAAAATTTCATTAAATTCTGTTAAGAATCTTATGAATATGATATGATAAACGTGTTAGGAAAGAATAGAGAAGGGAGTCTTATAATGCCAGCGAATCAACGTATTTTAATTATTGAAGATGAAAAGAATTTAAGTCGCTTTGTTGAATTAGAATTAAAGCATGAAGGCTATGAAACAAAAGTATGCTCAGATGGCCGTAGCGGTTTACAAGCAGCTATCGATGAGCAGTGGGATGCTATTTTATTAGATTTAATGTTACCAGAAATGAATGGATTAGAAGTCGTTCGTCGTCTTCGCCAAGTAAAACAAACACCAGTCATCATTATGACAGCGCGCGATTCAGTGATGGACCGTGTTGCTGGTCTTGACCAAGGAGCAGATGACTATGTCGTGAAACCATTCGAAATCGAAGAAATCCTTGCAAGATTACGTGCACTCTTTAGACGCTTGCAAATGGAAGAACAATCACGCGTTGTGAAACAAACAAGAGTGGAATATCGCGACCTTGTGGTGGAAGTGGAAAACCGCGTCGTTCGTCGTGCGGGAGAAGTTATTGATTTAACGAAGAAAGAATATGAATTACTCTTACTACTGATGGAAAACATTGATATTGTGCTTTCACGTGAAGTGTTATTAAAAGAAGTATGGGGCTATAAGAACGAAGTCGAGACAAATGTGATTGACGTGTATGTTCGTTATATCCGTAATAAAATCGATGTGCCAGGACGAGAAAGTTATATTCAAACCGTTCGTGGAACTGGATATGTAATGAGAAGCTGAGGAGCTACATATGAAGGACCAAAACCAACATAAATCGGTAGCAAAAAAATGGTGGTGGGTGATGTCGGCCACCATTTTTGCGTTATTAGCTGTATTAACTGCGATTTTAATTGAGGGTCAAATCATTGGCCTTCGTGACAATGAGAAAAATCAGACGGTGGTGTATGCTCAAGTCATCGCGGATTTATTATCGGAAAAAACGGAGAAGTTAACAAGTGAAGATATTCTTAGTGTTTTAAATAAAGCAGAGCAATATGAATTGAATCAAAACCAAGTCTATAAAAAGAATAGTAGTTTCTATCCAATGAATGAAGAAGTGAATATTCGCGTCTTTGATACGGGTAAGGAGCTATTATTCCAAACGCAACAATGGCAAGACCGCCCACAAGTATCGAGTAAGCTCGAGACTCAATATGTGACGCTATCGACCGGGGAAGAAAGTGTGCAGGTGATGATGCCAATTCTTTCCAGAAATACTCGTGTCTTGATTGGGCACCTGCAAGTAACCAACCGAATGATGAAACTTGCGGAATTAAAAAAACAATTGCGATTTCTGTTCTTCCAGTTAATTGTGATGGAAGGAATTGTCTCCATTGGGCTTGCGTATTTCATTTCGCGACTCATTTCAAAACCAATTGAAGAAATTCATGATATTATCGCGTCTATTAATGAGGAAAATATCGAAACAAAACGTTTAATTGTTCCGAAGAAATTTGATGAGTTTGCGATTGTATCCCAACAATTCAACGAGCTACTAGATAAGATTAGTTTCTATATTGCACAACAAA
>CALCML010000284.1 GCA_937967765.1 uncultured Carnobacterium sp. | reverse complement strand
CGTTCACGTCGAATAACCAGTATTTGTTTTCGGCTGGGACTTGTTCCACACCGTTGATAGAAGAAATAAAGCCGTCTTTTTCAACGATTTTCAGTTGTGCTTTCATCACGTCTAGAAGATTGTCGCCTTCTTTGAAGGTAAGAGTGAATGGGCTCCCTTCGATGGCTTGTCCATCTTTTGTGATGTTGAGTGTCACTGTTGTCGATTGCGCTGCAGTAGTTGCAGTGGTTGTTTCCGTAGTTGTTGTTGTTGGGGCTTGTCCGCACGCTGTTAAGAAAAGGGCAGCCGCCAAAATTCCAATGATTTTTTTCATGAGGATTCTCCTTTGAAGTTGTCTTTTAAACCACTGCTCATTCTAGCAAGCATCCGTAATGTTGTAAAGTAAATTTTCACGAAAAAACTCTATGAAATCTTGAGAAAAGTGGTATACTAAGGTGTAATTAATTTTAGGAGGTATTTTATGGAACACACAAGCGAATTCGATACAAAAGTAAAAAAAGCTTGTCAGAAAAAAGAAGCTTTATTTACAGAAAGTAAAGGACGCTATGCCGTTCGTTCAATGTTTGCAGGAGCATTCTTAACGATGAGTACAGCAGCAGGGGCTTTTGCAGCGCAAAATATTGCAAGCATCAACCCAGCGCTCAGCAAGTTCATCTTCGCATTTATTTTTACATGGGGTTTGGTATACATTCTATTCTTAAACGCGGAACTTGCAACATCAAACATGATGTATTTAACAGCAGGCGTTTTCCAAAAACATATCAAATGGTCTAAAGCATTAACGATTCTATTGTACTGTGGTATATTTAACCTGATTGGTGCAATGATTGTCGGTGCAGTCTTCGCAAACACTTCAGCATTCAGCGGATTAGAAGCTGGTCAATTCATCACAAAAGTGGTTGAAGGTAAACTAGCTCGCGGTAATGAAGCAGTGTTGCTTGAAGCAATCGTTGCGAACGTATTCGTAAACGTAGCTATCTTATCATTCTTATTAATTAAGAGTGATGTTGCGAAATTATGGATTGTTATCTCAGCAATCTTCATGTTCGTATACTTAGGAAACGAGCACGTGGTAGCCAACTTCGCTTCATTCTCAATCGTGAAATTCACATCAGTTGGAAGTTCATTAGAATTCATGAACTGGTTCAATATGATTCGTCACTGGGTCGTTGCTTTTATTGGTAACTGGATTGGTGGAGGTATCATTATTGGGTTAGCTTACGCATACCTAAACCGTTCAAAAACTGTATATGTTGATTAATCAAAAATGAATACTGTAAAGAAATAGAACCGCCATTTATGGCGGTTCTATTTTGGTTTATTTATCTTTTTAGGTTGGATGTCTCACATCCTGTGTAGTTGAGTTCGCCATTGCAGAAATGGCGTGCGTTTCCTCAAACGTCCGCAGAACGTTTCACGTTCCTTCCGGCGTTCGAGTCCAACGTTCCATTTCTGAGCGCGATGTCTCACATCCTATCGCTTGTCAATAGCTTTAGTCGCACGGTCTCCAATAATTTGGATAATAAATACCAAAATAAGGATGGCTACTGTAGCGACAAAGATGATATCCACTTTGTTTCGAGTATAACCAATGAGGTACGCTAAGTTTCCTAATCCGCCTGCACCGATAACGCCGGCTACTGCAGTAGAACCGATTAACGCAATGGCAGTAACCGTAATTCCTGATACAAGTGCTGGAAGTGATTCTGGAATCAGCACTTTTGTAATAATTTGACGAGTGTTTGCCCCCATTGATTCTGCCGCCTCGATGACTCCTGATGGGATTTCATTTAACGCGATATCCACTAGACGTGCGTAAAATGGTGCAGCGCTGATGATCAATGTTGGAATTGCCCCTTTAGGCCCTACAATCGTTGACATGATGGCTTTTGTAAAAGGCATCAATAGAGTCAGTAAAATGATAAATGGAATCGCACGGAAAATATTAATGATTCCGCCTAAAATAAGATGAACCCATGTATTTTCAAGACTGCGACCCTTTCCTGTTAAGAAAAGAAGGAGTCCTAAAATTAATCCAATGACAAATACATAGAACGTTGGAATGAAGGTCATATAGAGAGTTTCATTAATAGCTTTAATGACATCAGGCCATACAACATTCTCGAACGAAAACATTTCTCTGAAAAGTTCATCTAGGCTTGCTGATGCTAAAAATAGATTAAACATGCTCTAACACCTCCACGATAATTTCTGCTTGTTTAAGATATTCGATGACTTCTTCTGCTTTTGAAGATTCTTCCTCAATCAAAATAATCATGCTTCCTAATATCCCTTTTTGCGTAATATTTACCTTCGCCTGTAAAATCGATACCGTTGCATCGAGTTTACGAATCGCTTCAGATAATACGGCATCTCCTGTACGGTCGCCTAAATACTGAATACGAACCGCTACCCCTGGGCGAAGGGACGTTGATAGGTGATGGAATACTTCATCGATTTCATCATCCACACGTTCTTCTCCAACGAATTGTTTTGTAATTGGTTGTTGTGGATTTTTGAAGACTTCAATCACTTCTCCACTTTCCACTACTCGTCCTTCTTCCATCACGGCAACACGGTGGCAAATTTGACGAACGACATGCATTTCATGCGTAATTAACACAATCGTTAACCCTAGTTCTTGGTTGATTTCTACTAATAATTTTAAGATATCTTTTGTTGTCTTAGGGTCAAGTGCACTCGTTGCCTCATCACATAAAAGGACTTCTGGATCGTTAGCTAACGCACGGGCAATCCCGACTCTTTGCTTTTGTCCCCCAGAAAGTTGTGATGGATAAGATTTCTCACGTCCTGTTAGTCCAACTAAATCGATTAATTCGGCTACCTTAGCTTTACGCTCGGCTTTTGGAACGCCAGCAATTTCAAGTGAAAAAGCAATGTTTTCTTCGACTGTTCTTGACCATAAAAGATTGAAATGTTGGAAAATCATCGCGATTTTTTGGCGTTCTTTTAAAAGCTCTTTGCGTTTTAAGGTTGTAATGTCTTTATCATTAATATAAATATGACCACTTGTAACTGTCTCAAGTCCATTTAATAAACGGATCAATGTACTTTTACCCGCACCTGAGAAACCAATCACTCCAAAAATTTCGCCTCTACTAATCTCTAATGAGACATCTTTTACAGCTTCAACCGTGCCTTGTTTCCCAGTATATATTTTGGACACGTTCTCTACTCGAATCATTGTTTCACTCCTTAATGTTAAAAGGGAGCGAAAAGTACAAGGCTTTTGGCTTTGTATCTTTCCACTCCTCTTGTTCTCTTACTATTTTTTATTATTTCGCAGGAATTACAGAACCATCTGTATATTTTTCGTTGATGAATTTACGGATTTCATCACTTTGTAACACTTTGATTAACGCTTTGATTTTTGCGCTATCTTTGTCAGCAGGTTTTACAGCGATTAAGTTAGCGTATGGTGAGCTTTCGTCTTCTAAAGCGATTGAATCTTTCACTGGTGAAAGTTTAGCATCGATTGCGAAGTTTGAGTTGATGATTACTGCATCCCCTTCATTGTTTTCGTATGTTGATACTAATAATTCAGGTGCGATTTCTGTTTTGATTTGGATGTTCTTTGGATTTTCAGCAATGTCGCTTAATCCAGCAGTTACAGGGTTCACGCCATCTTTTAATTTAATTAATCCAGCTTTTGTGAAGAAGCTTAAGAAACGTCCAACTTCAGCAGGGTTTGTTGAAGCATATACCACTGCGTTGTCTGGTAATTCTTTTAATGATTTGTATTTCTTAGAGTAAATTGCCATTGGTTCGATATGAACGTTCCCTACAGAAACTAAATCTTGGTTATGTTCTTTGTTGAATTTGTCAAGATATGGAGTGTGTTGGAAGTAGTTTGCATCAGCATCTCCTCCGTAAACGATGTTGTTTGGAGTTACGTAGTCGTTTACGATGTTAATGTCTAATTTATATCCTTCTTTTTCTAAAAGTGGTTTAGCAGCTTCTAAGATTTCAGCGTGAGGTGCTGGTGAAGCGACTACTTTAATTGTTTTGTCTTCTGCTTTTGCAGCCTCTGTTGTGCTTTCTGATTTTGCTGAGTTGTTTCCGCATGCTACTAATGCTGTTGCTAAAAGTCCGAATGTTGTTGCTTTGAATAATTTATTAAATTTCATGTTATAAGTCCCCTTTTTGGTTAAATGATTGTTCTTTGTTTGGAAACCACATGCGCGCTTCGTGATTTCCAACAGATGTTGCTCTGTCCATTTTGGTTTGGGCCATAAAAAAAGCTTCCCCTCTACACACTAGAGGCGAAGTTTTCGCGTTACCACTCTAATTCCGATAAACCTCACAGTTTACCGCTCCAAAAGTACGTTGCATGGTGCAAGATACCCTTGTACGTTATCGAGTACAAATCGCAAAAGCTTCATCACCTTTGTTGCTCCCAGACCATTTTCAATAAATTGCCCCGTATCCTTTCCCACCAACCGGATTCTCTTTAACGTTCTTCTTTATTTACTTATCTGTTCATTGCATTGCTTTATCTGATGAAACTACTATAAACGATGGTGGTATTCTGAGTCAATGCGAAACTCGTTATTTGATTATACCTGTTTTTCAGAACCTGTTATAACTTTTATGCATATAGCTTTAAACAAAAAAGAAGGAGCGCAATAACGCACTCCTTCTGCTAATTTTAACTATTTCTTCAAGAACTTTCTCATTGAAAGAACTGAACCAAACGCACCGATAAGAACACCGA
>CALCML010000283.1 GCA_937967765.1 uncultured Carnobacterium sp. | reverse complement strand
AGGGAGTTAGGAATTTATTCCTTACTCCCTTTTTGAGGCTTTAAAGGTGAGAGACCATAGGCTCGAACCGGTACCCCATTACCGCTATTATGAAGATATCCGAAGATTTTGGAGAATATCGGGCCGAAGGCCCATGGTTTTAAATGAATATAAATAAAAAAGAGTTAACGCAGTTTGCGTTAACCCTTTCTGTTAGCTTTTATTTAATAAGAGCAAGTGCGGCTTGCACGTGTGCAATGCTGCGTTCTCTTCCAAGCAATTCGATCGTTTTGCCGATCTCTGGCCCGTGTGTTTGTCCGCTCGTCGCCACACGAATTGGCATAAACAAGTTTTTACCCTTCACGCCAGTTTCCTTTTGAACTTCCTTGATTGCTGCAAGAATACTTGGTTCATCGAATGTTTCCATTGATTCTAATTTCGCAACAAAAGCGTTCAATACTGTTGGAACTGTTTCGCCTTGAAGAACTTCTTTGGCTTGTTCATTTTCCACTTCGAAATCTTTTCTGAAGAATAGCGCTGATAACTCAACGATTTCATTCATGTAGCTCATTTGATCGTGGTATAAAGCCACTAATTTTACTAACCATTCATGTTCTTCAGGAGAAACTTCGTCTTTTACAAGGCCTGCTTCTTTTAATTGAGCAATCGCCATTTCAGCGACTTCTTCTAATGGAGTTTTCTTAACGTATGTGTTGTTAATCCATTCTAATTTCTTAGGATCGAAGGCAGCTGGTGATTTACCAAGACGTTTTTCGTCGAAGATTTCGATGAATTCTTCACGGCTGAAGATTTCGTGTTCGCCTTGAGGAGACCATCCTAGAAGCGCGATAAAGTTGAACATCGCTTCTGGTAAGTACCCTAAATCTTTATATTGTTCGATGAATTGTAGGATTGATTCATCACGTTTTGATAATTTCTTACCAGTTTCTGTGTTAATGATCAAAGTCATATGTCCGAAACGTGGTGGTTCCCAACCAAATGCTTCGTAAATCATTAATTGTTTTGGAGTGTTGGCAATATGGTCATCTCCACGTAAAACGTGAGTGATTTCC
>CALCML010000282.1 GCA_937967765.1 uncultured Carnobacterium sp. | reverse complement strand
AAGTTAAATTAGGTGAATACAAAGGATTAACTGTTGAAAAACAAGATCGTACAGTATCTGAACAAGATGTTGAAGATCGTTTATTACAAGAACAAGCTCGTGCAGCTGAATTAGTTGTTAAAGAAGATGCAGCTGAATTAGGCGACACAGTTGTGATCGACTTCGAAGGTTTCTTAGGTGACGAAGCTTTTGAAGGCGGAAAAGGTGAAAACCACTCATTAGAATTAGGCTCAGGTTCATTCATCCCAGGTTTCGAAGACCAATTAGTTGGTGCTAAAGAAGGCGATGAAGTAGAAGTGAAAGTGACTTTCCCAGAAGAATACCATGCTGAAAACTTAAAAGGTCAAGAAGCAGTATTCAAAGTTAAAGTTCACGAAGTAAAAACTAAAGAATTACCTGAATTAACAGATGAATTCGCTAAAGATGTTGATGATTCAGTTGAAACATTAGCAGAATTAAAAGAAAAATTCCGTAAAGAATTAGAAGAAGCTAAAGCAGCAGCTGCTGATGAAGCAGTAGCAGATGAAGCTTTACGTAAAGCAGTAGAAAACGCTGAAATCGTTGAATTACCACACGAAATGGTTCACGACGAAGTTCACCGTCAAATGGAACACTACTTAAACGATATGCGTCGTAACGGAATCTCTCCTGAAATGTACTACCAAATCACTGGTACAACAGAAGCTGATTTACACAAAATGATGGAAAAAGACGCTGACGTTCGTACGAAGACTAACTTAGTGTTAGAACAAATCGTTAAAGAAGAAGGCATCGAAGCAACTGATGAAGATGTAGCTAACGAAGTGAAAGAATTAGCTGCTCAATACGGTATGGAAGAAGATGCAGTTCGTGCTGCTGTTTCAGTAGATATGTTGAAAAACGATATCTCAATGAAGAAAGCATTAGCTGTAATTACTGATTCTGCTAAAGAAGCTTAATTTTATAAAATTAAATAGAAAAGCGCCGGTTTCGCTAGAGACCGGCGCTTTTTGAAACAACATTTCTTGTTGAATATAGTGACTTATGGTACTCTTAAATTGAGAAATCAGGAAAAGAATGGAGGTTTCAGATTGTATAAAGATGAAACAAAACAAGTAAGATGTTCATTTTGTGGAAAATCACAAGAACAAGTAAAGAAAATTATCGCTGGTCCTGATGTATTTATTTGTAATGAATGTGTTGATTTATGTAAAGAAATTATCGATGAAGAGTTTTCTTCTATGACAATGGATGAAATGATTGAGGTATTAAAGCCTCAAGAAATCCTAAAGGTATTAAACGATTACGTCGTTGGTCAAGATCATGCAAAGAAATCATTAGCAGTAGCGGTTTACAATCACTATAAACGTATTAATCACTTATTTAGTGAAGATGACGACGTTGAATTACAAAAGAGCAACATTTGTTTAATTGGACCAACTGGGTCTGGTAAAACTTATTTAGCTCAGTCATTAGCGCGTATTTTAAATGTTCCATTTGCGATAGCGGATGCGACTACGTTAACGGAAGCTGGTTACGTTGGTGAGGATGTTGAAAATATTCTTCTAAAACTATTACAAGCGACAGACTATGATATTGAACGTGCTGAAAAAGGGATTATTTATATTGATGAGATTGATAAGATTGCCCGTAAGAGCGAGAATGTATCTATTACTCGTGATGTAAGTGGTGAAGGGGTTCAACAAGCCTTACTGAAAATTTTAGAAGGGACTGTTGCGTCTGTTCCACCTCAAGGAGGACGCAAGCATCCACATCAAGAACTCATTCAAATCGACACAACGAATATTTTATTTATCGTTGGTGGAGCGTTCGATGGAATTGAAACAATTGTGAAAGAACGTCTTGGTGCTAAAGTGATTGGATTTGGATCTTCGAATAAAAACTTATCAAGTCATGAAAGTTTAATGCAACTGATTATTCCAGAAGACCTACAGAAATTTGGGTTAATTCCAGAGTTTATTGGACGTCTTCCAATTACTGCTGCGTTAGAACCGTTAAGTAAGGACGATTTAGTTGATATTTTAACGAAACCAAAGAATGCGTTAGTGAAACAGTATCAAAAACTCTTTGCAATGGATAATGTGGAATTAGAGTTTGAACCTGCAGCGCTTCAAGCCATTGCTGCTAAAGCAATCGAACGTCGTACAGGTGCGCGTGGTTTAAGAAGTATTATTGAATCCGTTATGTTGGATTTAATGTTCGAAATTCCAAGCCGTGAAGATATTACAAAAGTAGTTGTGACAGAAGCTATTGTGAATGGAACTGGAGAACCTGATTTGTATGATGAAGAAAATCGATTGATTTCCTAGGGATTTTCAACAAAATATGTTAGGATAGAATGTGATATAGTGGGTGCATTATATTGCATTCTATTTTTTATTAAGAGTTATTACATGAATTGAAGGAGACAACAATATGAAAGGATTGAAATCCTTAATAGCGAAACATTATACAAAAGAGGAATTTG
>CALCML010000281.1 GCA_937967765.1 uncultured Carnobacterium sp. | reverse complement strand
TTATCTTGTAGATAAAACAGATGGAAAATTTGGTAAAAACCGTCCGTTTATGGCAGCTGGTAATATCGTGTTACTAATTACTACTTTCTTAATGTTCTTTACAACTCATCATTTACCAGAACAATTTAGATTTATTTATTTCTTAGTGATCTACTTAATCTACATCATTGGTTATACATTACAAACAGTAGTAACTAAGTCAGCTCAAAGCTGTTTAACAAATGATCCTAAACAACGTCCAACATTTGGTATTTACGACGGTATCTATAATGCTGTATTATTCGCGTTAGTACCAGGTTTTGTGGCTCAACACTTAGTACCAAAATATGGTGGATTTACTGCTGAATTATTCCAAGAATTATGGATTTATATCGCTCCAGTAACTCTCATCTTCACTTGGTTAGCAATCTATGCGCTTAAAGATAAAGACCGTACAGAATTCTTTGGTACTGGTGAACCTGTTAAAGTTACTTTTAAAGACTACTGGGATGTATTAAAAAATAACCGTGCTATCCAAATGTTAGTAGTATCAGCATCAACTGATAAATTAGCAGCTATGGTTACTTCTAATGCTACAGTATCAGTAATTATTTTCGGTATCATTTGTGGAAACTATAAATTACTCAATGCATTTAACCAATATACATTGATTCCTAAGATTTTAATTATGATTCTTGGAGTTAAATTTATCGCTCAAAAGCTAGGACAAAGAAAAGCGTTGTTATTAGGTTCTTGGGCTGGTATTATCCTTTACGGATTATTATTCGGTTTATTCTACGTAGCAGATCCTTCAACATTCTCACTACCTGGAGCTGAAGGATATACAGGACTATCATTCTTTACAATTGCATTCTTAACATTGTTTATCTTAGCGCAAGGTGCAAATGGATTAGCAGGTACAATGGTCATTCCTATGACAGCTGACTGTGCGGACTACGAAGTATATCGCTCAGGGCGTTACGTTCCTGGTTTAATGGGAACATTATTCAGTGCTGTTGATAAAATCGTTTCTTCATTCGGTTCTGCATTTGTAGGTATCTTATGTGCATCTATCGGATTTACTGAAAAATTACCTCAAGTCGACACACCATTTACGCCAGAATTGAAATTTGTTGGTTTAGTAATGTTCTGTGGATTCGTTATGTTTGGATACTTCTGTAACATTATCGCGATGAAATTCTACCCATTAAATAAAGAGAAAATGGAAGAAATTCAAACAGAAATTGCTCGTATCAAAGCTGAGACATTAGCAAAACAAAAAGCATAATTAATCAACGCTCCGTAGGCTAAATAGTTTACGGAGCTTCATTATAGGAGGAAGTAAAATGGCAAGATTAGTAGATTTATCAAAAAAACCTTACAACTTGAATCCAAGTCAAATTGAATGGGTTGAGTCAACAATTAAAGGCATGACAGATGAAGAAAAAGTAGGACAATTATTTACAAACTTATTTTTCTTCGGAGGGGATGCTTTTAGCGGGAACAATTTAAGTAATAAAGAGATTCTAGAAAAATATCATATTGGCGGTGTTCGCTATATGAACGGTAGCCCTGAAGATGTTCAAGGCTTAATTAATGATCTTCAATCTCAAACAAAAATCCCATTATTAGTGGCAGCTAACTGCGATTCCGGTGGTGACGGTGCCGTTAAAGGTGGTACTTATATTTCTTCAGGTGCTCAATCTGAAGCGAGTCGTGATCCTTGGGTTCCTTATCATGCAGGACTTGTATCTGCACGTGAAGAGACTGCTCTTGGGGTCAACGTAAACTTTGATCCATGCGTGGACATTTTACAAAACTGGAGAAATACAATCGTTAATACGCGTGCTTACGGTACTACTGCTGAAAACGTTATTAAATATACAAATGCGTATGTAGAAGGATTAAAAGCAGAACGAGAAGTCGTTTGCTGTGTGAAACACTTCCCTGGAGATGGAACTGAAGAACGTGACCAACACTTAATTTTAGGTGTGAATGAATTGTCAGTAGAAGAGTGGGATAATTCATTTGGTAAAGTGTATCGCAACCATATCGACAACGGTGTGGAAATGATTATGGCAGGACATATCGCATTGCCTGAGTATCAAAAAGCTCTTCGTCCAGGCCTTGAAGATAAAGATGTGATGCCAGCGACACTTGCTGAAGAATTAATTCAAGATTTACTAAAAGAAAAACTAGACTTCAACGGAATGGTGATTACAGATGCCAGCCACATGTTAGGAATGACAAGTGCGATGCGTCGTGAGGATTATGTTCCAGGAGCAATTGCTGCAGGATGTGACATGTTCTTATTCTTCAACAATATGGAAGAAGACTTTAACTTCATGTTAAAAGGATATCACAATGGTGTCATTACTGAAGAGCGTATGACAGATGCTCTTCGTCGTATTTTAGGATTGAAAGCAAAATTAAACCTTCCTGAAAAACAAGCAAACGGAACATTGTTAAAAGATAAGAAAGAGTTAGAAGTCATTGGTTGTGCTGAACACCTAGAGTGGCAAAAAAAAGCAGCTGACCGCGGAATCACTCTTGTTAAAGATACGCAACAAAACTTACCGATTAATCCAGTAGATCATAAACGCGTACGCTTGTATTACTTAGATGGTGAAAAAGGTGGAATCATGGCTAATGATGATTCAGTTTTAAACCGCTTTGTAGATGAATTGACAAGTCGTGGATATGAAGTAACGGTTAATGATGGAAATAGTCGTATCAAAGGACGTACACTAGAGTATAGAGATACAGTTGATCTGGCGCTAGTGGTTGCAAATGTTATTGGATATGGTGCTCAAAATAACTACCGTATTCAATGGAAGACTGCGATGTCGAATGAAGTGCCTTGGTATGTACATGAAGCACCAACTGTATTTGTGTCTACAAATTTTACAACTCATTTACATGATGCAACAATGGTTAAAACATTTGTGAATGCATACCATGGGAATGAGAATACAGTCAAAGCTGTAATTGATAAACTTGAAGGGAAATCTGAATTCAAAGGAACTCCAAACGAGTTAGTGTGGACAGAAAAATGGCAAGCTAAATTATAGAAAGAGGGATGGTCGATGTTATATCCAGTTTTAAATGCAAAGAGAAAACGTTATTCGTTAGATGGGATTTGGAATTTTAAGCAAGGTGAATACGTCCCAGGAGTGGATCCACGACTTTCTACTGAAGACTTAATGGTGGTACCAAGTTCATTTAATGATGTAGCAGTTGAATCTGAAAAAAGATATTTTATTGGAGATAACTGGTATGAGCGTACTTTTGCGGTTCCTTCTTTCGAATCAGATGAAGAATTAGTGCTTCGTTTTGGTTCTGTAACCCATCAAGCAAAAGTATATGTGAATGGTCAATTATTAGGAGAACATATCGGTGGGTTTACACCATTTGAAGTTCGTATTCCTGAAGAATTGACAAGAAAAAAAGAATTATTAATTAGTGTTTGTGCCAACAATATTTTAGATCATACTACTTTACCAGTCGGCAACTATTCTGAAGAAGTATTACCGGACGGTACTGTGAAGAAGAAAGTTTCAGAGAACTTCGACTTCTTTAACTATGCTGGGATTCAACGTCCTGTTCAATTATTAGTTCTTCCTAAAGCGCGTATTGAAGATATTGTAGTTACTTACGATGTGCATGAAAATGATGCGACTGTGAAGGTAGTGGTAGAGCATACTGCTAATGGTGGAATAGCAAAAGTAACACTTTTAGATGAAGATGGTGAAGTGGTAGCTAAGGGTGAGGCAGGGTCTGAACTTGAGATAGTCAATGTTCGTCGCTGGGAAGTATTAGATGCTTACCTTTATACAGCAAAAGTCGAGTTATTTGCTGGAGAAGAGTTAGTAGATGAATATGAAGAACTATTTGGAGTTCGTACAGTTCGTGTTGAAAAAGGTCAGTTCTTAGTAAATGATAAACCAGTATACTTCAAAGGATTCGGAAAACACGAAGATAGCTATGTAAATGGCCGCGGATTTAACGAAGCTGTAAACTTAATGGACTTGAATTTAATGAAGAATATGGGAGCTAATTCATACAGAACGGCTCACTATCCATATTCAGAAGAGATGATGCGTTTATCAGACCGTATGGGATTCTTAGTGATAGATGAAGTTCCAGCAGTCGGTTTGTTTGCAAATTTTACAGCAGCTTTAACCATGAATAGTGGCAAAACAAAACCAATTAAGACTTGGGAATACTATCAAACAATGGAAAACCACAAACTTGCACTTAAAGAATTAGTGGCTCGTGATAAGAACCATGCATGTGTTGTGTTATGGAGTGTAGCGAACGAACCAGATGGTGCTGGTGAAGGTGCGGATAAATACTTTGAGCCATTAGTCAAATACGTGAAAGAGTTAGATCCGCAAAAACGTCCAACGACTGTTGTGAATATTATGATGGCAACACCAGAACAGGATTTGATTTCACCATTGATTGATGTACTTTGCTTAAATCGTTATTATGGCTGGTATGTTAATCACGGGGATATTGAAGGGGCACGCGTAGGGCTTCGTAAAGAGTTGAAGGAATGGCAAGAAAAATATCCAGATAAACCAATCATTATGACTGAGTATGGTGCGGATACATTACCTGGATACCATTCAAATTGGGATGTTCCGTATACAGAAGAGTATCAAGAACGATTCCATCAAATGAGTCATGAAGTATTTGATGAATTAGAAAACTTTGTGGGTGAACATGTTTGGAACTTTGCGGATTTTGAAACAAACAGTTATGCGTTAATTCGAATCCAAGGAAACCACAAGGGGTTATTCACAAGGGATAGAAATCCAAAATCGATTGTAAAACTATTTAGAAACCGTTGGAACGCTATTCCAAACTATAATTACAAGAAAAAGTAAGTACTTTTTGAATGTTATTCTAATAGTTTGAGCTATAGAGATAGAACTGTTAGAATAGGTTCGAAAAAGTGACGAATGGGGAATAGATATGAAAGAGAAAACTGTTTCTTTAGTGGAACAAACCGCAAATAGAATTGTCGAATATTTTGAAAAAAATGATTTAAAAGTCGGAGACAAATTGCCAAATGAATATACATTGGCTCAAGACTTAGAAGTGGGCCGTAGTACATTGCGTGAAGCGGTGAAAATGTTAGTTTCAAAGAATATCTTGGAAGTACGTCAAGGTTCTGGAACTTATATTACGAGTTTGACGGAGACTGTAATAGATCCATTAGGTTTTGGTGAAATCGATAATCATATGAAGTTGACACAAGACTTATTTGAAGTGCGCTTCTTGATTGAGCCTCAGATGGCGAGTCTTGCCGCGCAGCATATTACGGATGAGGAAGTGGCTGTTCTAGAAAGGCTTGAAAAGGCCTTGGAAAAAGAAATCCATTCGGATGGGGATATTCACTTTAAACTGGATATTCAATTTCATAGTGCGATTGCTGAGGCTAGTCGTAATGTAGCGATGCAGCAACTGATTCCAATTATTATTCAATCGATTAAGTTGTATAATGATTTCTTTACAAGTGAGCAAAGCAAAGCAAATACGATTCGTGCTCATAGAGAAATTGTAAGAGCGATTAAAAATCGAGATGCTGTCGCTGCCAGAGACGCGATGTTACTGCATTTAGCAGATAATAGACGCACATTATCGTATAATTAAATCATCTGATGAAATAGACGATATCAACCGAATATTGTCATTGACACTAAAAGTCATCTGATGTATCATAGAGATAACAGATGACTTTTATTTTTTTGCGAAAAGGAGAAAAAGCTTATGACAAGTGTATTAGAACAATTAAAACGAAATTATATTTTCGCAGTAATCCGCGGGAAATCATCAGATGATGCAATTGAAATTTCAAAGCACTCAGTATTGGGTGGCATTAAAAATATCGAAGTAACTTATACGACACCAGATGCTTCAAAAGCTATTTCAGAATTAAAAGCATTTTATGCGAATGAAACTGAAGTAGTGATTGGTGCTGGTACGATTATGTCTGTTGAATTAGCTAAAGAAGCGATTGCTGCTGGGGCTGAGTTTTTAGTGAGCCCTCATTATGATGCGCATATCCAAAAAGTAGCGCATGAAGCGCATATCGATTACTTCCCAGGTTGTGCAACTACGACAGAAATCGTTCAAGCGATGAATGGTGGAGCAAAAATCATTAAACTTTTCCCTGGCGGAGTGTTAGGACCTTCATTTATTAAAGATATTCATGGCCCAATCCCAACTGTAAACTTAATGCCTTCAGGTGGTGTATCTCTTGCAAACATTAAAGAGTGGAAAGAAAAAGGTGCTGTTGCTGTCGGTGTCGGAAGTGCTCTTGGTGCAAAAGTGTCAACAGAAGGATATGAAAGTGTAACACGCATTGCTAAAGAATTCGTTAGTGCGTTGGAGGATTAATTATGACTTTTAATCGTAAAAATTTTTTACTACAAAGTAAGGTTGCGGAAGACTTATATCGAGTAGTGGAACATCTTCCAATTGAAGATTTCCACTGTCACTTATCTCCTCAAGAAATTTTTGAGGATAAACCATTTGAAAATGCTGTACAAGTATGGCTTGGCGGAGATCACTATAAATGGCGCCTAATGCGCGCAAATGGTGTGAGTGAACGTTTGATTACAGGGGACGCAACTCCTGAAGAAAAATTCGAAGCATGGGCTAAAACGTTGGCTAAGGCATTTGGAAATCCTTTATATCATTGGAGTCATTTAGAATTGAAACAAGTTTTTGGTATTGATGACTATGTGACGCCTGATAATTGGAAAGAGATTTATGACCGTATGAATCAAACCATTGCAGAGGAACAACTGAGTCCAAGAAAATTGATTAAACGTGCAAAAGTGGAATTCATTGGAACAACTGACCATCCGCTTGATTCGCTCGAATGGCATCAAAAGATTGCAGAAGATACGTCTTTCAATACAGTTGTTGTACCAACATTCCGTCCTGACGAAGCTTTTGTATCACATCCAAATTTTGCTAACTTTGTGATTAGACTACAAGAAGTGACAGGAGTAGAAGTTGGTTCATTCGATAGTTTTGTTAAAGCTTTAGAACAACGTATCGAATTCTTTGTAGCAAATGGTTGTAAAGCAAGTGATATTAGCTTTGGAGAAATCTTGTATAAGCGAGCTTCAAAAAAGGAACTAGATGCAATTTTTGCAAAGGTAATTCGTGGAGAAGTACCTACTCTTGAAGAAATTCAACAATGGCAAACTGAAGTGTTCAGTGCTTTGTGTGGTTTATATAAGAAACACCATTTAGTGACACAAGTTCACTTTGGGGCTGTTCGTGATACGAACCGTAAGTACTTTGAAAAAATTGGAGTGGATGCAGGTTTCGACTCAACAGGAGACCAAACGCATTTAGCTCTTGCTTTAAATCAACTTTTAAATGCATTAGAGGAATCGAATCGTCTTCCAAAATGTATTTTCTATAACTTAAATCCATCGTATAACGATATTTTGGCCAATACACTAGCTAACTTCCAAGCAAACGAAGAAGGAATCAAAGGTCGCCTGCAATTTGGTGCAGCTTGGTGGTTCTCTGATACTGAAAAAGGAATGAGAGAACAAATGCTAGTCTTAGCCAACCAAAGCTTGTTATGGAACTTTGTAGGAATGCTTACAGACTCAAGAAGCTTCCTATCATATCAAAGACACGATTACTTCCGTCGTATTCTCGTTTCGCTAGTAACAGAATGGATTGAAAGTGGTCGAATCCCTTATGACGAAAAATTAATTACAGAGTTCTTAGAAGCCATTTGCTATAAAAATGCTAAAGAATTTTTTGAATTGAACTAAAGGAGGAATAAAAATGGAAATGACATTCCGTTGGTATGGGCATGATGATCAGGTAAGGCTAGAGAATATTAGACAAATTCCTGGTATGAAAGGGATTGTAACTGCGATTTATGATGTCCCAGTTGGAGAAGTATGGAGCCGTGAACGTATTCGTCAATTAAAACAAGACGTTGAAGCTTCAGGCTTAAAACTTTCTGTTATTGAAAGTGTTCCAGTTCATGAAGATATTAAACTTGGAAAACCTACAAGGGATCAATTGATTGATAACTATATTCAGACTATTAAAAACTTAGGGGCTGAAGGAGTAAATATTGTATGTTATAACTTCATGCCAGTATTCGACTGGACGCGAACTGACTTAGCGTATGATCTTCCAGATGGTTCTAATGCATTAATCTTCGATGAAGAAGTGGCTAAGAAAATGGACCCTGTAAAAGGGGAGTTATCTCTGCCAGGTTGGGATTCAAGTTATACAAAAGATGAAATGAAAGCTATCATGGATGAGTATTCCAAAGTAGACGAAGAAAAACTTTGGGAACATTTAGAATATTTCATTAAACGTGTCATTCCAGCAGCAGAAGAAGCTGGTGTGAAAATGGCGATCCACCCTGATGATCCACCTTATAGCATCTTTGGATTACCTCGTATTATTACTTGCAAAGAAAATCTTGTAAGATTTGTAGAATTATACGATAGCCCAAATAATGGGGTAACTGTTTGTGTAGGTTCATATGCTTCTGATCCAAACAACGATGCTGTTGAGATGTTAAAAGAAATGTTGAAACGCAACCGTGTAAACTTTATGCATGCTCGTAATATTCGTTTGACAGGAAAAGGAAAATCATTCGAAGAATCAGCACACCCAACAGAATACGGTTCAATTGATATGTATGAAGTGGTGAAAGCTCTTCATGACGCAAACTGGGAAGGACCAATCCGTCCGGACCATGGTCGTATGATTTGGGGAGAAACAGGTCGTCCAGGATATGGATTATTTGACCGAGCTCTAGGTGCTACTTATCTTCACGGATTAGCTGAAGCTGTAGCTAAAAATGCAAAACAATAGGAGAATAACCATGACACAATTTTTTGATTTTACAAATAAAGTCGTAGTCATTACCGGTGCCGGTGGAGTAATTTGCGGTGAACTCGCAAAAAGCTTTGGTAAACAAGGCGCAAAGGTAGCTTTACTAGACTTAAACGAAGAAGCTGCACAAAAATTTGCAGATGAAATCATTGCTGAAGGCGGTATCGCAAAAGCATATAAAACGAACGTACTTGAAAAAGAATCATTAGAAGCTGTTCGCGAAGCGGTGAATAAAGATCTTGGCACCGTTGATGTTTTAGTAAACGGTGCTGGAGGAAATAACCCACGTGCAACAACAGATAATGAGTTCCATGAAGTTGGATTAAGTGCCGAAACAAAAACATTCTTTGACTTAGATAAAGCAGGAATTGAATTTGTATTCAACTTAAACTATTTAGGTACATTATTACCAACACAAGTTTTTGCACAAGACATGGATGGAAAAGAAGGAGCAAACATCATCAATATTTCAAGTATGAATGCATTCACTCCTTTAACAAAAATTCCAGCGTATTCAGGAGCAAAAGCAGCGATTAGTAACTTCA
>CALCML010000280.1 GCA_937967765.1 uncultured Carnobacterium sp. | reverse complement strand
TTCTTCTGGTTGAACCGGTTTTTCTTCTACTTTCGGTTCTTCTTTTTTACGAGAAAATAAATCTTTGAATCCCATTATTTGGCCTCCTGCTTGTTAATAAGTTTATTATACCATACTTTTCCTATTTGTTTTCGGCTTTTTTTACGATGGCCACAACATAGTGCACCGTCACTTGCGAGAGCGGATGAGAGGTGCTATAGGCCTTATCTTTGGCACTTGCTCCCCAGTATAAAGGCGTCATTTCAAGTAAATGACGATAAGTTTCTTCGGTTAAATCCACCGTGTATCGTACCTCTTCAAAAGTCACTTGAGGGCATTCGGTCTTTACGCGTTCTAGAATATCCGCATTCGAATACGTTTGTTTTTCTGGATTCGAACGGTAGAGCTGTTGGCGAAGCTCTGTTAAATAATCATTGCCTGGAATCACTTTAACGAGCGTCCCTCCTGGAGCCAATACGCGCATAAATTCTTGGTAGTTCGACGGCGTTAAAATATTTAACAGCGTCCCGCAAGATGCGTCCGCAAATGGCAAGTTCGCCAGGTCCCCTAAGAAGAATAGCGCTTCGTTTCCAAAATGAACCGACGCTTGATGGATGCCTTCTTTAGCGATATCCATTCCGCATAAGGGTGCCTTCACACGCTTAGATAACCACGATAAATGACTACCTTCCCCGCATCCGATATCGACAATAAACTTCTCTTCGTCTGCCGAAAGATGCGGCAAGATTGCCTCTAATAAAGGCTCAAAGAACCCACTCTGCGCGAGTTCATAGCGATGATGGAAAAGAGGCGCATCATAATCCGTATTCGCATTTTGCTTCATGAGATGCAAGGTGCCTTTTTTCGAGATATTAAACCTGTGCCCCTTTCCGCAAACGACGCTATGATTCTCGGCAGAAACCATCGCTTCATGGCAATACGGGCAATGAAAGGCCTGTAAGTGTTGGTTGATAAATTGCTCGGCCCAATCGATTTTCTTAATGGCCGCGTTTGGTGCTTCCTGTTTTGTCATTCGATACACTCTTTCTAGTTTTTCTCTGTTTCAGTATAGCACATTCGCAACCAAATGCTGGAAACAGTCTATTTTGAGATTTTTTAAGAGAGTGCTACAATGAATTTACTTGAAGAAAATGGAAAAGGTGAGGAGAAGAATTATGTCACAAAAAATTCCAGTTACAATCGTCAGCGGCTTCCTTGGCGCTGGGAAAACAACTTTAATCAACAAAGTTTTAAAAGAAAAACACGGCGAACATATCGCTGTTGTCATTAACGAATTCGGTGAAATCGGTGTAGACCATCAATTCGTGCTTGACGTTGAAGAAGAAATCTATCAAATGGATAACGGCTGCCTCTGCTGTACACTTCGTACAGACATTGCCGATATGTTGAAATCCATCTTAATGGTCAAAGAACAAAACGGCATTCGCGTGGACCGCGTGTTATTCGAAACAACAGGTCTTGCTGATCCAGCTCCAATCGCACAAACATTTATTAACGTGCCATTCTTAAACGAGCACTTTATCTTAGATGCGGTATTAACCGTTGTGGATTCTAAAAACTTCCTATACCAAACAGCGCATCAACCTGAACCAGCAAAACAAGTTGGGTTCGCGGACAAGATTTTCATGTCAAAACATAGCTTAGTAGACGAAACCATCTACGCGAAAGTGATTAACGAAGTTCGTAGCATCAATGCCTTTGCGGAAATCCAAGACCTTGACGCACGTCCTGTTCATATGAGCGACATGTTCGGACTTGAATTGTTCTACGCATCTGAAAAGAAAATCTTAGAAATGCAAGAACACGCCGAAGAAGAATATTGCGAAGAATGTGGCCATACACATGCGCACGGTGACCACGATCACGAGCACCACCATCATGACCACGACCATGACCATGTTCACCACGATCACGACCATGAGCATGAACACGAACATGAACACCATGACCATAATCACGAACATCATCACCATAGTCATAGCCACCATAGCGGTATTAACTCATTCGTTATCGAGACTGAAAAACCTTTAGTTCTCGCAAACATTAACGAATGGTTGAACGAGCTTGTTTATATTTACGGGCCAGAATTATACCGTTACAAAGGAATCTTGAACGTGGAAGGATTAGATTACCAAATCATCTTCCAAGGGGTTCAAATGAGCTTTGATATCTCAAGAGGTCGCGATTGGAATGATACAAAACGCGGCTCAACATTGGTCTTCATCGGAAAGAACCTTCCAGAAAACCAATTACGCGAAAGCTTTATTGCTTGTACTGAAAAATAAATCAAACGAAAAGGTCGTCCTAATAGGACGACCTCTTTCTTTTCATTCTTCTCCAACTTCATTACTCAGTCAGATACCGTTTCTCTGAAGTAATAACCATCTTTATCCTCTACCACAACTGAGTAGTAATAATTTCTATTAGAATTACTTCCTCCAAAAGATAATTCAATCGTCTTGGATGTAGGAAACGATAAATACTCGTTGATTTCTGGTAGATTCACATCATAATTTATCCCAAAAGAACCATTCATCGAATTATAGTGTTTCTCTTTCAGTTTCAGTGTTGATAGAAAATCTTTATTTAAAGTAATTTTCTGGAATAAGAATCCTTGTTGCGGCCAAAGCTTAAGAGCTTCTTTCTCATCGTCAAAAACAAATCCGTTATCGCGATATTCCACATTAATAGTTTTATATTTTTCTCCACTATTACTATCTTGCAGAATAAGAGTTCCTCGAATAGGTTCTCCCTTCTTTACTCCATCCATCTCTATGGTCACTAAATATTTCTGTTCATTTTCTTTATAATCATAAACTTGATAGAGTTTAAACCCATTTGGAAACTGTTCAAATAGATCCTCCAAATTCTGAGTAGGATAAACGCGACTAACTTCCGTTCCAATTCTGTTTTCTAAGTATGCACGATTGTTCCGTGGACTCCATGTGAGAAAGAAAATTACAACTCCTAGAAAGAGCATGCTTCCCCAAAATATTTTTTGTCTCAAAGTTAATCCTCCCTTGATTCTCTACCCTCATTGTATCATTTACACAAAAGAAGGCCAAGACTCCTCTTGACCTTCTTCATTTCCTATTTTATTTTCCAAGTTCATCCAATAGTTCTTGGTGTTTTCTGCGCCAATCTGCCTTCTCTTCTTCGGTAATTTCACGAAGGACGCGGCATGGATTTCCGACCGCAATCACATTACTTGGAATGTCTTTTGTGACCACAGATCCAGACCCGATGACCGTATTGTCGCCAATCGTCACTCCTGGATTCACCGTCACGTTGGCCCCAAGCCATACATTATTACCAATTGTAATCGGCTTGCCAAATTCTGGACCCGCATTGCGCGTTTCGGCATCGGTTGGGTGTCCTGGCGTCACAAGCGATACGTGCGGACCGAACATGCAGTTGTCCCCAATCGTAATCGGCGCTACGTCTAGTAATGTACAGTCAAAATTCGCATAGAAGCCTTCGCCAATCGTTGTATGAACTCCGTAGTCCACATAGACAGGTTGCTCCATGTAAATCTTCTCGCCTGTTTTTCCAAATAACTGTTTTAATAACGCGCGTCTTCCTTCGAAATCATCGAAGTCCAAACGATTGTATTGTTGCGCTAGTTTTTTCCCTTTAATCGATAAGTCTCTTAGCCCTTCTGTGAGAGACGGAATATACAAGTCTCCCGTGAGCATACGTTCTTTCATGGTTTTCATTCTGTTTCCTCCGTTTCCACATACGCCTTTGCTTGAACGATGCGCTTTTCGAGTTCCATCAGGTCGATAAATCGTGCCTGGCGTGCGAATTCTTTGTCTCCAACCATCAAGAGAATGGCGGGCACGGTTAACACTTCATAGCGGCTAGCCACTTCTGGATGAAGAGTGGCGTCGATTTCTTCTACGGTAATGCCGTAGTCTCCTGCGATTTCCATGACTTGCGGGCGAATCACATGGCACACGCCGCATGTCGGAGTCGAAATATAGATGATTTTTACGGTTTCCATTTTCTCACCTCACTTCTATCATACCCGATAGCCCAAGAATTCTTGCAAACTTTGCTCATAAGCCCTTTTTTAGTAGAAAACACTTAACAAACCGCGTCTTGATTGTGTATAATGGAAGAGTTAAGTCCAGATGAAAATCAGAAAGTGAGTGAAACAATGGGACGTAAATGGGCAAATATTGTCGAAAAGAAAACAAAATTAGATGCTAACAATAGTAAAATCTACGCTAAATTCGGGATTGAAATCTATGTAGCTGCAAAACAAGGGGAACCAGATCCTCATTCAAACCAAAAATTAAAATTCGTTATTGACCGTGCTAAAACTTATAATGTACCACGTCATATCATCGAACGTGCGATTGAAAAAGCTAAAGGTGGCGGCGATGGCGACTACCAAGAACTCCGTTACGAAGGTTTCGGACCAAACGGCTCTATGATTATTGTAGATGCCTTAACAAATAACGTAAACCGTACAGCAGCTGACGTACGTGCCGCTTACAGCAAAAACGGCGGTAACATGGGTGCGCCAGGTTCTGTAACTTACTTATTTGACCACACAGCAATCTTCGGTATCGCAAACAAAGATGCTGATGAATTATTAGAACAATTAATGGAAGCAGACGTTGATGTTCGTGACGTTGTTCAAGAAGACGATCAAGCGATTGTTTACGCTGAACCAAACGACTTCCACACTGTTCGTAAAGCATTAGAAGATTTAGGAATCACTGAATTCACAGTGAGCGAAATCGAAATGATTCCTCAATCAGAAGTGACACTTGAAGGCGACGACTTACGTTTATTCGAACGCATGATTAACGCTCTAGAAGACAACGAAGACGTTCAAAAAGTGTACCACAACGTAAACTTAGAAGACTAATAATCGAAAAAGCAAAATGTAACTTATATGTTACATTTTGCTTTTTTGTTTTCCTTCAACCTGAGAACACACTTCCCATCAGCTTCTTATCTTGTGGGGCACCTCACTCAGGAAGCTCCCCGTTAACTTTTCAGCAAAACGGACAAAACAGGACACGTAAAGCTCCTTGGATTCCGTCAAGTTCCCTTTCAACCTGAGAACGCACTTCCCATCAGCTTCTTATCTCGTGGGGCACCTCACCCAGAAAGCACCTATTTAACTGTTAAGCAAAAAGGACAAAACCACGAAGAACACTTTGGATGCAATAGTCATCATTGTAGGAAATCATAACCGATGGGAATTACTGCCGCTGGAAATTCATTTCCTAGCGGCAGTTTGAAGCTCGGTAGCCAAGAGACTACAGGCTCTTGGCGGTATCCTTATAATGATGACTATTGAAACATCCAAAGATGTTCAAAGTAGGTTTTGTCCTATTTATTTTGCACATACTGCTCAAGTCGGTAGCTTCCTGCAGTGAGGTAGACCCCTGCCATCGCAAGGATAACCCAGACTGATGGGAAGAGCGTTTGAAGGTCAATCGACTTGTACAACCAGTAAATCGGGCTGATATACGCCACAAGTCTGAGCCAGCTTCCTCCAAAATCACCAAACGCTGCTGGCATTCCAATCCCCGCCATGATCATTACAAACAGCACTCCAAACGTCGTCGCGTGTCCTGGTACTTTGAAAATTCTGAAGAAGAATAAGTTCAGGCAGAGACTGTAAATAATCGCTACGGCTAATAGTCCCGTAAACACTCCCCAGTTCATTTCTGGAACGAGGCCTGTCATGACCATCGCTGACATAAGGAGCATATTAACGATAAACATAAAGATAAAGTACGCCAATAAGAACGAAAGTGTGATTTCCAAATTAGAGCGTGGAGAGACGACTGAGCGTTTCAACACATGACTCTTCTTGAAGTTAATCCAGTCCGAAGCAATCACCGATGCATTGGTGATGACATAAAGGAGAGAGATGAGCATGACTACTCCACTCGCAACACTCGTCTTCGTTTCATTGATAGTAACCACCATTTGATTGTCAGTCTCTGGCAAGGTCTCTTCTTTCGTCAATACGCCTGTTTGTTGCAGCTTCGCGTTTAGCATGACTTCTTTTAACACCTTCGTCAACTGTGCATCAAGTAGAAAGTCTCTCGTGCCGCGCTGCGTATTCCAGATGCGAATCGTTGGCACTCGGCCTTCTTTTGCCTTTTGTAAATAGTTCGCAGGCACTTCGTAAATAACGGTCATTTCTCCTTTTTTCAAGGCTTCTTTGGCGCTGTCTAAATCGAAGTACACATTCTCTTCTCGAATATACGGCGCAATTAATTCTTCGTACTCTTCATTCCCCTCGTTGAATACAAAGGCAACGGTTTTTGCGACCGTACTTGGCGCTTTCGTATCCACCGTTCCTTGCGAGGCAAGCATCATTCCGTTGATAAGGGCCGGCATTCCAATCATCGTAAAGAGAATTAGTGGCATTTTCAATAATCGTTTCAAATGAAAGATTGTCATTCTTATAAGATTCATTGACGCGCCTCCTTTCTCTTCAATGACCAGTTAAAG
>CALCML010000279.1 GCA_937967765.1 uncultured Carnobacterium sp. | reverse complement strand
ACCTTTCTTTTTACCTAAATTTCGCGGATTTTAGCCAAATCCAACCGTTCCAATGACGGCGCATTTTTCGAGATAAAGTACTCATCAAGTGGTTTTGCTTTCAGGTTCATCGCTTGTAATTTGTCAGCCACCGTCGGCGTTTTCTTAAACACCAATTGCGTTCCATGAAGAATTCCTTCGCTGACACCTGATGATAGAAGCCACTTCTTTGCGCGTTTACTTTTTTCAATATAATTTTCGACCATTTCCTTACGATGCTTCAAAAACATTCCATTTTCAATAAAAAGCGTAAATGTTTTTTGCATCATCACATTCGAATCGTAATCCATCCATAACTTCCGCATCGCAAAAGGTTCAACTAACTCTTTTGGTAACACTACAATTCCAATTTTCAAAGCTGAAAATAAAATGGACGAAAAAGATTTAACATAAATAACACGTCCGTCCATATCATAATAATGAAGCGGTGTCGCATTACCCTCGACAAAATCTGCCATGTAGTCATCTTCGATAATATACACTGAGTACTTATTTGCTAGTTCCACAATTTTTTTCTTGGTAGATTCACTGTAACTTCCGCCAAGTGGATTATGAAAGCGGGAAATCGTATAAAATAGCGAAAACTCTCCACTTGCAAATAATTCCTCTAATCGGTTTAAATCAATTTCACCATCCATCTGCCGTACAATCGTTTCGTACCGAATATTCAAATGCTTCACCAACTCATTCATCCGTGCATACGTCGGCTGTTCGAGCAACACCTTTTTGCCTTGAATCAACTGCAGTAAAATATAGAGTGCTTGTTGTGTCCCCGTAGTGATGACCAATTGTTCCTTTGTAGCATACACTCCATACTCTTCTAGAATAGGCATTAATGCCTGAATCAATTCATCCATCCCAGAAGCTTGTTCTTCTTTTGTTAACTTTAAATCATGCGCACTGGCAAGCGATTGATTAAAACAGATACGCAAATCTTCAATCGGAAGTTGAGAATAGTCTTCTTCGAACTCCTCCAATGGCTTCGGCTCTGAATTTTTCAGTACATAATAGCCACTTTTTTCGACTGCATAAATAAAACTTTCATCTTTTAAACTACGCAAGGCTCGTTGTACCGTATCCT
>CALCML010000278.1 GCA_937967765.1 uncultured Carnobacterium sp. | reverse complement strand
ACTCTTGAAAATTTATTTTCTAGAGTACGTTTGAATCTTGAAAGAGCTTGAGACCATGGCTCAAGCCGGTGCCCCATTACAGCTATTATAAAGAAATCCGCAAGGATTCGAATCATCGTCATTATTAAATTCATACAGAGAATTCTTTTGTCGAAGAGAAGCTCACTCATTATTTTATAAAAAACTCACGAAAGAGAGCTGGAATATGGTATTATAGTAGAATAAGGAGGAATGCACTGTGCGAATTATTTCAGGAGAATTTGGCGGAAGACGCTTAAAGGCAGTACCGGGCCAAAATACTCGTCCGACGACTGACAAGATAAAAGAATCGCTCTTCAATATTCTTGGCGGTTATTTTGACGGAGGAGTCATGCTCGACATGTACAGCGGAAGCGGAGCCGTTGCCATCGAGGCCGTCTCTCGTGGGATGGACCGTGCGTTTCTATTCGAGAACAATCGCCTGGCACAAAAGACGATTGAGCAAAATATTGAGATTACAAAATCACCCGAACAATTTCATTTAAAACGACAAAACGTCAAACAAGGACTCAAAACTATTGCGAGTGACCCAGCGTTTGAACCGTTCGAGTTGGTGTTTATGGACCCACCGTATCGCCTGCAAGAAATTGTAAAGGACATTGAGCAGTTGCAGGAGTTGAATCTAGTTTCTCCAGATTGCGTGATTGTCTGTGAGGTGGACAAGGAAGTGCAACTTCCGGAACGAATTTTAGAATTTGAGCAATATAAGCGCGTGGAGTACGGCATCACAGCCCTAGTGTTCTTTGACCGTGCGACTAGCGAAGAGGAGGCTTAAGATGAGAAAAGCGGTAGTAGCAGGAAGCTTCGATCCGATTACGAATGGGCATTTGGATATTATCGAGCGAAGCAGCGAGCTCTTCGATGAAGTCATTGTCGTTTTATCGCATAATGTCCAGAAAAATTATTTATTTTCTTTAGACGAGCGAAAATCACTGGTTGAAAAGGTGATTGCGCATGTACCGAATGCCAGAGTGGTAGCCGTAAGCGGAGGATTAACTGTAGAGGCAGCGGCACAGTTAGGGGCAAGCGTTCTTGTGCGCGGCGTTCGAAACGCAACCGACTTTGAATATGAGGCGACTCTTGCATCCCATAACCGTGTTCAAAATGGTGATGTGGAGACAGTATTATTACTCAGCAAAGAAGAGTACCGATTTGTAAGTTCGTCGATGATGAAGGAATTGGCTCGCTTTGGAGGAGACGTAACGCCGTTTGTTCCAAGTGTGGTGGCCGATGCCATACAAGAGAAATATAAAGATGCGCCTGAACGCACAATAAAAATGGATGAGGAGATAACAGATGTCAAAG
>CALCML010000277.1 GCA_937967765.1 uncultured Carnobacterium sp. | reverse complement strand
TTCTTTCATTACAAGAATACAACCGATTCTCTAAAGGGATTTTCTCTTGGATTGGTTTTAAAGAAAAAGTCATCGAATATGAAAACCAAGTTCGTACCGTTGGTGAAACAAAATACTCATTGAAGTTCTCATTAAACTATGCGATTCAAGGGATTTTATCGTTCAACGATAAACCGCTTCGTATGTGCATTAACTTCGGTTTATTCTGTTTATTAATCTCATTAGCTTACGTTCTTTGGACATTCGTTCAATACTTCGTGGCGCCGGATTCACTCGTGAGTGGATACTTCACAACGATTTTCTCTGTTGTGCTCTTTGGTGGAATTCAATTGATTTCTATTGGGGTATTAGGAGAGTACATCGGTAAGATTTACTACGAAGTGAAGAAACGTCCTCATTACTTAGTAGATGAAACGAATATGACGGTGAAAGGAGAGCAACATGACGACTAAGAAAAAGGTCTATTTAGCAAGCTTTCTTGCGCCGATGGTCATCATGTTTATCGCGTGGGCGATTGATGGCTTCTTCCCGTTTGGTGCAAGGTCGCTAATGGCGGTTGACTTTAATGCGCAGTACATCGGGCTCTACGCCTATTTCAAACATCTATTTTTGAACTGGGATTGGAGTAGCTTCTTCTATTCCTTCTCGAAATCAATTGGTGGAGGAATGCTTGGGATTTGGGGATTTAACTTATTAAGTCCATTTAACTTCCTATTCCTTTTCTTCTCTGAAGAAAACTTCCAATGGATTGTTCCTGTTGTTATCGCATTGCGTTACGGAACAATGGGACTTACGATGACGCATTTCCTTGTGAAGCGTTATGATGGCCTAAAGAAAAAAGCCTACTTACTTCCAATCGTAGCGACGATTTATGCCTTAAACGGATTTAACGTCAGCTACCAAATGAACCCAATTTTCTACGATGGCATGATTATGTTGCCACTAGTATTAATTGGGGTAGAACAAGTGCTTGATAATGAGTCTCCACGAGGCTATATCGGAATGCTTGCTCTAGCGCTATTTGTACACTTCTATATGGGTTATATGACATGTATTTTCGTAGTCATCTACGCATTATTCTATGTCATCCGTTCAAAAGAATTTACAAATATCAAAGTGATTTTTGAACGCATGTTAAAACTAGCTTGCGCTTCGATTATCGCAGTAGGGATGGTTGCGGCGATTCTATTGCCAATCATCATCAGTTTAGTTTCTACAAAAGGTGGTTTGCAAAACTCATTGAAATTTGAGTGGACATTGCAAATTAACCCGCTTGAGATTTTATCGAAATTATTCCTTGGCTCATTCGATAATGATTCATGGCCAGCAGGTCCAAACTTGCCAAACATTTATGTGGCGAGCTTCGGGATTTTAGGAACCATTTACTACTTTATCTCTAAGAAAATTACAAAATGGGGTAAGGTTGCAGCAGGATTCGTGCTTGTTGTTTTCCTAATCTCTTGTGCGCATGAATTTACAAGTAAATTATGGCATATGGGACAAAACCCAGCAGGCTTCTTCTACCGCTTCTCATGGATTATCGCGTTCTTCTTAGTGTACCTAGCTTACTTAAGCTTACGCGAAGTCGAACGATTTACCGCAAAAGAAGCGAGCATCCTATTTGTCGGAATGGCGATTATTTTTGGAATCGTTCAATTCCAAGAACATTCATTCTTAACAATTTGGCAACGTATTGCGACTCTTGGTATTTTCATGATTATGCTTCTTGTCTTGTTCTGGACAAAAGCGAAGAAAC
>CALCML010000276.1 GCA_937967765.1 uncultured Carnobacterium sp. | reverse complement strand
GTTTCTTCGCTTTTGTCCAGAACAAGACAAGAAGCATAATCATGAAAATACCAAGTGTTGCGATACGTTGCCAAATTGTTAAGAATGAATGCTCTTGGAATTGAACAATCCCAAAAATAATCGTCATTCCTAGAAATAGGATGCTTGCTTCTTTTGCAGTAAATCGTTCTACTTCGCGTAGGCTTAAGTAAGCTAGGTACACTAAGAAGAAGGCGATAATCCATGAAAAGCGGTAGAAGAATCCAGCTGGATTTTGTCCCATATGCCATAATTTACTTGTGAATTCATGCACACAAGAGATTAGGAAAATAACTAATACAAATCCTGCTGCGACCTTACCCCATTTTGTAATCTTCTTAGAGATAAAGTAATAAATAGTTCCTAAAATCCCGAAGCTCGCTACATAAATATTTGGTAAGTTTGGACCTGCTGGCCATGAAGTGTTATCGAATGATCCTAAAAATAATTTTGCCAAAATTTCAAAAGGATTGATTTGTAACTTCCACTGGAAGTGCAATGTACTATCCAAACCACCTTTTGTAGAAACTAAACTAATAATGATTGGCAAAAGAATCGCTGCAACCATTCCTACCGCGATAATCGAAGCGCAGGCCAATCTAAACATACGTTCAAAAACCACTTTGATATTTGTAAATTCTTTTGAACGAATGACATAGAAGAATGCATAGATTACTACAAAGATACAAGTCATATATCCCATATAGAAATGGACAAATAACGCCAACGCAAGCATGCCGATATAGCCTCGTGGAGATTCGTTATCTAATACTTGTTCCACTCCAATCAAAACAAGTGGCAGCATAATCATCCCATCGTAGAAAATTGGATTCATTTGGTAGTTAACGTTAAATCCGTTCAAGGCATAAATCGTTGAAACAATCGGAAGGAGATATGGTTTATTGTTTAATCCGTTATAACGTTTGACAAGAAAATGAGTCATAGTAAGTCCCATTGTCCCGTACCTTAATGCAATTACAACTGGCACAACCCATTGGAAGTTTTCTTCAGAGAAGAAAAGGAAAAGAAAATTAAATGGACTTAGTAAGTTAAAGCCCCAAATCCCAAGCATTCCACCACCAATTGATTTTGAGAACGAATAGAAAAAGCTACTCCAATCCCAATTAAGGAATAAATGCTTGAAATAAGCATATAGTCCAATATACTGTGCATTAAAGTCAACAGCCATCAGTGACTTTACACCAAACGGGAAGAAGCCATCAATCGCCCACGCGATAAACATGATAACTATTGGTGCAAGGAAGCTTGCTAGATAGACTTTTTTCTTAGTCGTCATGTTGTTCTCCTTTCACAGTCATATTTGTTTCATCCACTAAGTAGTGAGGTCGTTTCTTCACTTCATAATAAATTTTCCCAATATATTCTCCTAATATTCCAATTGAAATCAATTGAATCCCACCAAAAAGTACAACAGAGAATATTGTTGTGAAGTATCCACTTACAAGGGAATCGGGCGCAACAAAATATTGAACAAATGTCCAAAGAACGTAGGCCAATGAGATTAATAAACAGAATAAACCAAAGTTAATACACATACGAAGCGGCTTATCGTTGAATGATAAAATTCCTTGAATCGCATAGTTTAATGAGAATTTCAACGAGTATTTTGTTTCACCAACTGTTCGAACTTGGTTTTCATATTCAATCACTTTCTCCTTAAAGCCAATCCAAGAGAAAATCCCTTTAGAGAATCGGTTGTATTCTTGTAATGAAAGAA
>CALCML010000275.1 GCA_937967765.1 uncultured Carnobacterium sp. | reverse complement strand
AATTTGAAACCATCGCCAGCCTTGCGACTTCATTTATCATGTTCTTTATCGGGATTGAAGTCATCAGGAACACCTTCCAAGCATTTCTTAATCCCGTAACGGATGCTCCTTCTCTTATTTCTTCCATCGTTGGATTCTTCTCAGGGGTTGTAATGATTGGCGTCTATTTCTACAACAAGAACTTAGCCGCACGCATTCAATCACTTGGACTTAAGGCAACGGCCAAAGATAACTTAAGCGATGCGATGACCAGCTTCTTAACGGCCTTAGCGGTATTATTCGCATCTCTCGGGCTACACTGGCTCGATAACATCATGGCCTTCGTCGTCGGTCTTTTAATCGTTCGCACAGCCGTTGAAGTATTTATCGAAAGCGCGTTTCAACTGACAGACGGTTTCGACCAAACGGAATTGGATAAATACATTCCTGTTATCTTGCGACATCCTGAAGTGAAAGATATTCGTGAAATCAAGGCGCGTCGTTACGGATCGAATATTTATATTGACTTAACTGTTTGTATGGATAAAGACCTATCTGTCTATAAGAGTCATCAAATCACTGAATTTATTGAAAGAGAACTTTATGATGAATTCGCTATTTCATTTATCGATATTCACGTAGAACCTTATCAATTCTAACTGAAAATCCCAATCACTGTTTTTAGTGATTGGGATTTTCTGTCATTTAATCGTATTAAAATCAAGTTGGAATGCCTTTTTTACGTCTTCTTTCACATCATTGACTTTTGTTTTGGAAACAAATTTCCCTTTAAATGAATAGCGGTGTGAAGAATAAATATCGTCACATGTAATTAATGTAATTTCTGTTTTTCCAGGGACATCATTAATCACTTCGACTTGAGTAGGTTGAACAATATCAATAGACGTCGTTTCATATTCATATACATACTCTAAATCAGTAATATAAATTTTATCACCAATTTGTAGATTTACTAATGGAGAGAATAACATTGTCATGTCACCAAAATAGTTATGGCTCGCTAAAGCATAATTCCCTTTCCCCATCTTCTGGTCTGGTTTCATTGTTCCTGCCCCAGAAAGCAGCACTTCATTAGCTAAGCCTTTATAAATTGGTAAATTTAAATTTACGCTTGGTACGGCAATTTGTCCCAGTGTTAAAAATTTGCCTTTATCAAAATTTGCCTTTAAAACTTGATTTAAATCAATCGCTTCTACTTTCGAGAAGTCAAATTCAGCGTCCTGTACTTCATTGGCTTTTACTTCAGCTATAGTAATTTTTGAAGCGGCTTGAATTTGTTCGTTTTGCAGACGTGATAACATATACGTACGAATCGGACCTGCCGCAAATAAGAGACCTGCAATAATAAATAAAATCGTTGCAAAGAAAATACGCCAGTTAAATTTCTTCTTAGGCTTCTTCGGTGTTTTTTGATTTCTTCTTTCTTCAATCTTTTCCATTTTCTATTCCCCTTTTT
>CALCML010000274.1 GCA_937967765.1 uncultured Carnobacterium sp. | reverse complement strand
ATTTCTTCGCGTGTGAAACATATGCCAAAACTCAAGGAACGCTATGCGCTTGGGGTGACGGAGGATGAATAACCCGAAGCCAAAAGAATGGACGAGTCACCAGTATTCCAAAGGGAAGATTGCGAGCTATAAACCGTATAATTTTGTCGATGGGGAAGGGGTACGCTGCTCGCTGTATGTGAGCGGCTGCCTTTTTGCCTGTGAAGGATGTTATAACGTCATCGCGCAAAATTTCAATTACGGCATTCCGTATACGAAAGAACTCGAAGCACAAATCGTTGAAGACATCGGTGCTTCGTATTGCCAGGGCCTAACACTTCTTGGAGGCGAGCCATTTTTAAATACGGGTGTCTGTCTATCACTAGTAAAGGCTCTACGAGAAGCATACGGGCACACCAAAGACGTATGGTCGTGGACTGGCTATACATGGGAAGAATTAATGCAAGAAACAGAGGATAAGCTGGAGTTGCTCAGCTTGATTGATATTTTAGTCGATGGACGATTCGAACTCGCCAAGAAGGATTTGACCTTGCAGTTTCGCGGCTCTAGCAATCAACGCATTATCGATGTGCAGGCGTCTCTGGAAGCTGGGGAAGTCATTTTATGGAAAGGTCTCTGGGAATCATAAGAAACGATAAAATTTCTGACAAATGGTCATTATTTTGATAAAATGAAGGAATGAAATACGTTAAAGGAGACGACAATGGCGATTACAGGACTTGGAATGGATGCAGTGGAACTTTCACGCATTGAAAAAATCGTGGCAGAACCGAAGACTTTTTTACAAAAAGTGCTGACTCCAGCAGAACTAGAGAAATATAATAGTCTTCCAACGAAACGAAAAGTGGAGTTTCTCGCAGGACGTTTTGCGGCCAAGGAAGCCTACGCAAAAGCATTGGGAACGGGAATTGGACAACACGTGTCTTTCCAAGATATCGAAGTCTTAAATGATGCGTCTGGAAAACCAGTCCTTGTGTGCAAACGGTACGCCCACAAAACATGGGTCACCATCACGCATACAAATCATGATGCATATGCCGTCGTCGTATTAGAATCCAAC
>CALCML010000273.1 GCA_937967765.1 uncultured Carnobacterium sp. | reverse complement strand
GAAAATTCTAAAACCTTTTCGATTTTCGAATTCATAACAGTCCTTCTTTCTTAAAAAACGTGGAACAAGTTTGTTCCACGCTTCGAGGTTTTATTTAGTTAATAACCAACTTGAAACGATTTGCGTCACAATTGGTGTTTTCGTAATGATGAAGTTTGGCAATCCGCCTTCGATAATCTTTTGTGCTGGTGCCATCGGAATCATCGCTACTGCGTAAAGTACAAAGAAAATGAATAAGTAGTTCATTAAGAATCCAAGTGCCGCTCCACCGATTGTATTGAATTGTTTCAATAGCGGTAAGAATGTTAATTCGCTAGCGACATATCCTAAGAAGCGAACCACTAACCATCCAAGAATCATGATGACTAGGAATGCTACTAATTTATAAAATGATTGGTCGAGTGCCATCGCTTGAGCTTCTGTGAAAATCGCTAAATGATTTTCAGGAATGTATGATGGATATGGAATGTACACGGATAAGAATTTTGCGAGTCCTTCGTATGTGAACATCGCAACTAAGAATGTGATGAAGTATCCTGCGATATACACGAGTTGTAAAGTTAACCCTCGGCGCATTCCGGTATACACACCAACTAATAAATAAAATAAAATAATTAACGTTACCATTGAAACCTACCTTCTCAACAAATCTTGTTGTAATTCAAATTGTTTTTCTAATTCTTGTTTTCTTGAAGCATCAATTGAAGGGCGTTTATGTTGAACGGAGCGCAATTCTTTTTCCAACTGCTCTACACGTTTCTTCAATGCGACCACTTCTTCTTGCTTTTCAAATTGATTCGAGATGGCGTTGATGGCTGCAAGAAGCGCCACTTCTTCCGTCGACAATTTGTCAGATACTCGAGTGATTTGATCTAATTGTTCTTGTAAGACACGCACAATACTTTGCATTTCTTGTTGCGACTTACGACCAATAATCGTATAAGATTTCCCTGAAATCGTTGCTTTTACTCTTGTTTTTGGTTGATTCACAAAAGACCCTCTCACTTTCTCCATAATATCACCTTATTTTACCATTTTTCATTTAAAAAATACACTAATAATCCACTTTTTTAGAGAGTGGACGGATGAAATTTGTCATGGTATGCTAAAAAGAAAAGGGGGAACGACATGAATTCATTAACTTTAATTTTATCACC
>CALCML010000272.1 GCA_937967765.1 uncultured Carnobacterium sp. | reverse complement strand
CCGTTCTTTCAGCAATTTTAAAACATTTTAGTCAATATCCAATCGCAGTAACCATCACGCAAATCGCGGTTATTTTCCAATTAGCAACTCCACTCATTATCGGGGGGTTAATCGGATTACAATTCGGCTTCAAACCAATGCCGATGATGGTTGTTGCAGGGGCCTGCTTCGTAGCCAGTGGGGTTGTTACGTATAATGCAGAACTTCAAAAATTTGTCGGGGCTGGAACAGGGGACTTAATTAATACAATGGTCACTGCAGGTATCGCTGTGGGAATGTTAATGCTAATCAAAGATAAATTCGGTTCAACTGCCGTTGTAGCAATGCCAATCGTTGTTGGGGTTGGATCTGCATTTATCGGATTATTACTCTTACCATACGTTAAAATGATTACTACTGCTATTGGTACAGTTATCAACGAGTTCACTACATTGCAACCAATCTTGATGTCAATCTTAATCTGCTGCTCATTCGCAACATTAATCATTTCACCAATCTCAACAGTAGCGATTGGTTTAGCAATTCAATTAAACGGTGTATCTGCCGGGGCTGCCGCTATGGGGGTTGCCGCAACAGCCGTAGCATTAGTAGTACACTCATGGAAAGTCAATAACTCAGGGGTAACATTAGCCATCGCTTTAGGGGCAATGAAATTAATGATGCCTAACTTATTCAAATATCCAGTAATCTTGATTCCATGTTTATCAACAGCGATTCTTTCAGCGATTCCAGTAGCGCTATTCTCAGTAAGTGGTACTCCACAATCTGCAGGGTTCGGTATCGTAGGATTGGTAGGACCGTTAGCTTCTATCGATGCTGGATTGAATGTTGCCTTAGCAGCTATTGTATGGTTTGTTGTTCCAATTGCAGCAGCCATCGCAAGTAAGATTGTATTTGAAAATGTATTAAAATTATACGATTCTTCTGTCGTATTCAAATTCCAAGAATAATAACGAATTCCTATCGACTCCTTCATGCAAATTGCATGGAGGAGTTTATTTTTATTTTTGCAGGAAGATGGTACAATAAACGTAATAGAAGGGAGTGGTCGGATGAGAATTCAACAATTAATATATTTCGAGAAAATCGTTGAAAAAGGCTCCATGAATGAAGCCGCAAAAGACTTATATGTCAGCCAACCAAGTTTATCAAAGGCCATTCGTGAGTTGGAATTAGAAATGGATATCACCCTCTTTCAACGGGGGAATACTGGAATTACATTGACGGGAGAAGGGCGTGAGTTTTTAGTCTATGCTCGCCAAGTCCTCGACCAAGTCAATTTGATGGAAGAAAAATACAAACGACAAACGAAACGGAAACGGACATTCTCTGTATCGGCGCAACACTATGCGTTCGTGGTGCATGCCTTTGTTGATTTTATTCAAAAGGAAGCAGGAGACGAATATCAATTCACGCTTCGTGAAACAGAAACACAAAACATTCTAGAAGACTTAACGAACTATAAGAGTGAGATTGGGGTCTTGTATTTGAATGATTTCAACCGCAAAGTCATGGAAAAATTATTCAAAGAAAAGAACTTAGTCTTCACGCCACTCTTCACGGCACAACCGCACGTATTCTTAAGCACGCAAAATCCACTTGCTGAAAAAGAGAGCATTACGCTAGAAGAATTAGAAGACTATCCTTATTTGTCCTATGAACAAGGAGAAGAAAACTCATTCTACTTCTCAGAGGAAATCCTCAGCACGATGGAGCATAAGAAGAGCATTAAGGTAAGTGACCGTGCGACCATCTTTAACTTAATGGTCGGTTTAAATGGATACACCATCAGTTCAGGGATTATTAGTAGCAAACTAAACGATGATAAGATTGTTGCGGTGCCGCTGGACGTAGAAGATACAATGGAACTCGGAATCTTACAACACGATCAACGAAAATTATCGAAGGAAGCAGAACGATTCTTGCATATGCTGAAAACACATATTCAGGAATACGGCTTCGAAGTTCAAAATCTTGATTTTTAGTTCACAAAGAGGTTGAAACTATTCGGAAAATCGGTGATAATAAAAGAAGGTAAGATATTATTACTCAGTAGAAGGAGACGGATGCAAATGAGTTGGAAAGAAACAGCAAAATTATGGGAATCTTTTGAGGCACTTGAAGAAGGATTAAAAGTGCAATTACAATCAATGGATGACACACAAAAAGAGGAAGCCTTCTATACACCATTAGAGTTTGGTACTGCGGGAATGCGTGGAATTGTTGGACCTGGGATTAATCGCATGAACACTTACACAGTGCGTCAGGCAACAGAAGGATTATCACGCTTAATTGAAAGTTACGGGGAAGAAGCGAAAAAACGTGGGGTAGCGATTGCTTACGATTCACGTCATTTTTCACCAGAATTCGCAATGGAGTCTGCACGTACTTTGGCAACTCATGGGATTTCTTCGTATGTATTTGAAAGCTTACGTCCAACACCAGAATTATCGTTTGCAGTACGTCACTTGCATACATTTGCCGGAATTATGATTACAGCTAGTCATAACCCAGCAGCTTACAACGGATATAAAGTATACGGTGAAGACGGTGGTCAAATGCCTCCAAAAGACGCGGATGCATTAACGGCATATGTGCGCCAAGTAGCCAATCCACTTGAAATCGAAGTGTTAGATGATGAAGCGTTAGAAGCATCAGGACTTGTAACGATTATCGGAAAAGACGTCGATGATGCGTACTTGAAAGAAATTAAAACAGTCTCTGTAAATCCCAAACTTCTTAGCGATGTGGAAGGATTATCAGTGGTGTATACACCATTACATGGTACTGGTTTAATGCTTGTTGAAAAAGCATTAGAACAAGCAAACTTCAAAGGCTTGCACGTTGTTGAAGAACAAGCAGTGCCAGATGGAGACTTCTCAACAGTTAAATCTCCAAACCCTGAAGAAGCAGGCGCATTTGAATATGCAGTAGAATTAGGGAAAAAAGTGGGTGCTGATGTATTATTAGCGACTGACCCGGATGCAGACCGTATGGGTGCAGCCGTACGCTTGCCAGATGGAAGCTACCAAGTGATTACAGGAAACCAAATCGCGGCAATTTTAGTTGATTACTTATTATACGCTCACCAACAAGCAGGAACTCTTCCAAGTAATGCGCTTGTCGTGAAATCAATCGTAAGTAGCGAACTTCCAACAGCAGTTGCTAAGAGTTATGGCGCTGAAATGATGAATGTATTAACAGGATTCAAATTCATCGCAGAACAAATCCAACACGACGAAGAAACAGGAGAGCATACATTCATGTTCGGTTTCGAAGAAAGTTATGGCTACCTTGTGAAATCATTCGTCCGTGATAAAGATGCCGTACAAGCAGTGTTATTACTCACAGAAGTAGCGGCTCACTTCAAGAACGAAGGTAAGACTTTATATGACGGACTTCAAGCATTATACGCAAAACACGGGTACTTCTTAGAGAAAACAATTTCTGTAACAGTAGCTGGTTTAGAAGGTCCACAAAAAATCAAAGCATTACTTGACGGTTTACGCGCTTCTGTTCCAACAAGCTTTGGAGGATTAAAAGTAGCTCTAGCACAAGACTTCGCAGTGAATGAGCAAAAAGATGCGAACGGTGTCGTTTCAGAAATCGGACTTCCAACTTCAAATGTATTGAAATATATTTTAGAAGATGGATCTTGGATTGCAGTTCGCCCAAGTGGTACAGAACCAAAAATTAAGTTCTACATCGGTGCAAAAGCAGATAGTGAAGAAGCTGCAAAAGAAAAAGTAGTAGCCTTACAAGCTGACTTAGAAAAATTACAATAATCAATAAAGCGAGCACTCTCACGATAGTGAGGGTGCTTTTTTTATGCGATTGTTTCGTTGGTATGATTGGATTTTGTGGAAATTTGTTTTGGAACTCAAAGGGTTATGGTATAATAATTTCAAGTAATCGTGAAATAATTCTCTATATGAGATGAGAGGAGTCATTTATGAAAAAAGGAACGAAACGATTTTTAGCAGGGAGTGTAGCTGTTCTATCACTAGTGGTGGCGGGATGTTCTCAGTCTAAATCGACATCAGAATCAACAAAGGAAACAACAGAAGCGACAACGACTACGCAAGCAGTCGTTGAATATACAACAGATAGCAAAAATCCAGCAGCCTCATTTGACTGGAATGCAAAGGTCGCACCAATGACGAAATACGAACAAACGTATGTTGAATCAAATAGCGGAAAAACAGTTACGATGAACTTGGAGGGTGTGCAAAAAGCAGTAGAGGCCTTGAATGAGAAGAAAAAGAGTATCACTGATACAAAAGTTCAAGAAGCTTTAAAACTTGTGGATGCCGTCTTTGTCAATCAAGAAAACTTTGACGTGCTTCTAAAAGCAACAGGGACTTCAAACCAAGAGGAATTCTTTACACGTATTTGGAATAATTACATGGTGAACTTTTTGAAGGAAGTACGCCCAACATTTTCCAATGACGGGGAAGTCGAGTATCAAGGAGTGAAATATCCGATTAAAGTTTATGGACCAATCTATCTAAAAGTGAATACGAATGCTCTTGGAAGAGCGGCAGCTTATACGCTTGAAGATTATAAAGTGGAAGGCGATACAGTGTATTTGAAATTAAAAGCACCACGTGTTGACTTATACCAATATGAAGTACAAGCAAGTTACCAAACAAATAACAAAGATTTCTTCGATGGAATCGTAGAAGAAACGCAAAAAGTCGGACAAACAGACTTTACAAAAGCGCTCTTGTATAAATTCATTTACCGTTTAGCCGCTATTGGATTTAGAGGGGATGGATATGTCAATTTAGAAGGAATGGATTATTACGATAGAAACGAACACTATTTAGCGATTAAGGTGGATGACAAAGGCAATGCAACGATCGATGATAAGAATTTAGTGAACCTTCTTCAAATCGATATGAAGCCAGCAAACGAAGCCAATAAGACAAAATTTGAATAATTAAACTGAAAAAGCCGGTAATGCTGACGAAGCATTACCGGTCTTTATTTTGTCTAAATGGTAAAAAATAAATGGGGTTCCAGTCGGACTTGCATGGTATAATGAAGTCAAAGCATACGGAGAACAAGTTTTATCAAAAAGAAATTAAGGGAGAATTGAAAAATGACAAAATTTTTTGAATCACCAGCAGTAAAAAAATTATGTAAACTGACAAAAGAATCGTTACGTTATTGGGATGAACGTAATGGCGGAAATGTCTCAGTACGATTAGAAGTGAGCGAAGTAGAAGGTTATGAAGACGTAAAAGAAGTGAAACGTGTCCTAGACTTAGGGTTCGATGGATTAACACTTGCAGGCTACTATTACTTAGTAACAGGGATTCAGAAACGTGACAAACCAACCGCTTCTTGATTTAGGTTTGGTTCGTATTTCTGAAGATGGACAAAAAGCAGAATTACTATGGGGATTCGAAGATGGCGGAAAACCAACTTCAGAATTCGCGAGCCACTTAATGAGCCACATCGAACGACTCAAAGTGAATCCGAATCATAAAGTAGTCTCCCATTGCCACCCAACAAACTTAATCGCGTTAAGCTTCACACAACCATTGGACGAACGTCATTTATCAAGACTTCTTTGGAAAATGCAAGCTGAATCAATCGTTGTGTTCCCAGAAGGTATCGGTGTGATTCCTTATAAGACACCAGGAACAAACGCAATCGGGGAAGCAACAGCTGCGAAAATGGCAGAGTTCAGAGCTGTGATTTGGCCACACCATGGATTATTTGCGGCAGGCGATATACTGGATGAAACATATGGTTTGATTGAAGTGATTGAAAAAGCAGCGATGATTTACTCTCAAGTCGGTGCACAAGGCGGTAAAATTCTACAAGAAATTACAGATGTGCAATTACAAGAAATTGCGGAATACTTTAATATGACTCTGCACGAAGGATTTTTAGACGTTTAATCAAAGAGAAATTGAAAGGGGCAGGCTGAAAAAGCTTGTCCTTTTTTGCATTTTCCCGAGCTCCCAAGTCTCCATTCATGTACATTGCCCTAGAACTGTTGTAAAATAAAGAGGTAACTACAATAAAAAAGGGGTATTGACAGATGAGCTCAAT
>CALCML010000271.1 GCA_937967765.1 uncultured Carnobacterium sp. | reverse complement strand
TCTCTCTTGGTAAATCATTTGTAAATTGAATATCTGTAGCCGTTAAGCTGTCTGAATAGAGGTTTGGATGATGGAAACCTTGACCAACATATAAAGTGTTCGTTGATAAGTCTTTCCCGATAACAAACCACGGATCATTTGTCTTACCACCGCCACCAATACCAAGACCTTGGCGTTGTCCAATTGTGTAGTACATGAGTCCAGCGTGGTCGCCTTTTACTTCACCATCCAATGTCACCATTTTCCCAGGTTTAGCTGGTAAATAGTTTGATAAGAATTCATTGAAGTTACGTTCTCCGATGAAGCATACACCCGTTGAATCTTTCTTCTTCGCTGTCGCAAGATTATACTTTTCAGCAATTTCACGCACTTCTTTTTTCTCTAAGTGTCCAATTGGAAACATCGCTTTTCCCAATTGCTTTTGATTCAATTGACTTAAGAAATACGTTTGGTCTTTATTATTGTCTTTTCCTCTTAATAAGTGAACAATTCCGTTTTCGTCTTTTTCCACACGTGCATAGTGACCCATCGCCACATAATCTGCCCCTAGTTGGAGAGCATAATCTAAGAAAGCTTGGAATTTCACTTCTTTATTACACATCACATCTGGGTTTGGTGTACGTCCTAGGCTATATTCGCGAAGGAAGTATTCAAATACACGGTCCCAATATTCTTTCTCAAAGTTTACTGAATAATACGGAATTCCAATTTGCTCTGCAACTGCAGCTACGTCCTTGTAGTCTTCAGTCGCTGTACAAACACCATTTTCGTCCGTATCATCCCAGTTTTTCATAAAAATACCGATGACATCATATCCAGCTTCTTTTAATAGTAAAGCTGTTACAGAGGAGTCAACTCCTCCACTCATGCCAACGACAACTCTTGTTTTTTCGTTACTCATTCTTTCACCATCATTTCTATTTATTTCCTGAACTAGTCGATTTGAAGGTCGAGTTATCAGAATTTACCCTAATTTTAAATTTATTTTTATTTTTTTCAAAATTTTTGCTTGAAAATCATTGAAAATGCGATAGTACTGGGATTTTTGCCCAATTGTGTTTTTGACAAACGGTTGCGTTTTCACTATAATTAAGTTGAGAAAAAGGGGGCGAAGGTGTATGATGATCTCTTTACGAGCAGCACGGGTAAATCGTAATTTAACACTGTTAGAAGCCGCCAAATATCTTAAAATAAACAAAGATACGCTTACGAAGTATGAAAAAGATTCAACTAATCTTCCATATTCTTTAAGCAAAAGAATGCAGGAGCTATATGAAGTTCCTAGCGAGAATCTTTATTTTGGCGACACTCAAAGCTTCGTAGCACAATTTAAGCCGCTACCTGAAGTCGAATAATACAGCTACAGGGAACACCGCCCGTGCATGATAAACGAGACAGTTCAATTTTGAACTGTCTCTCTTTTCTTATACACTATTTTGTTGTTACTTCGAGAACTCCTCGTTCAACAAGCCCTTCTAAAATAAACTCTAACTTTTCTACAGCCATAGCAGTATTTGCTTTACCGTATAAGTCAACTGTTTGCAGGCCATTCTTCGTTACTGTCGAAATTTTCAATTGTTTCTTATCTTTATCCACCATGACTTTTAATTTTAATCCACGGTGATCATCAATTGTTTCGTCTAAACTACGAATTAATTGGAAGTTCCCAGATTTTGTTTCTGTAAAGCCATTATCACGTAATGTGTATCCTTTACATGTTGGACTAACCGAAAAGACTTGGTTTGATCCTTTTAATGATGCAGTTGGTGTAAATGCCATATGCGCTTCTCCTCTTTCTTTTTCTACAAAATTAGTTTACCATATTTTGTCTCTAAACAAAAGCTCTCTCTTAACGAAATGAGTCTACAAAGGCGTCAATATCTTCTTTTGTTGAACCCATTCCAAATGAAAGTCTGACAGATTCTTCAAGACGACTCGTTTCGCCTTTAAACATTGCAGACAATACTGGACTGATTTGTACACTTCCAGCTGAACATGCGGATCCAGCAGATACTGAAACATCCTTTAAATCATTGAAGATTAACGTTTGTGTTGCTTTTCTTCCCTTTAGCCAAATATTACAAATATGCGGATTCTTTGGATTTGCTACGCCGTTAAACTCAAATTCAATGCCTCTTTCAGACAACTTAGCGGTTAGATACTCACGTAACTCTTGATAGTTTTGAACGAGCTCATCTCTTTTTGCTACAACGATTTGCATCGCTTTTTCAAGTCCTAGAATATAAGGAACATTTTCCGTTCCAGCTCTAAATCCTAGCTCTTGTCCGCCACCTTTAATCAATGCATGAATAGGCGCATCTTTTGATTTATATAGGAATCCAATCCCTTTTGGCGCATAAATTTTATGTCCTGAAGCCGTTAAATAGTCAATTCCATCCACCGTTAATGCTTCTTGTGCAAAGGCTTGAACAGCATCTGTATGGAAATAAGTTGGCGTGTATTTTAATAAAGCAGCAATCTCTTCAA
>CALCML010000270.1 GCA_937967765.1 uncultured Carnobacterium sp. | reverse complement strand
GGGACGGTCGGGAAGATTATTGGCTTAAAGATGCTTCCGCCGCACGTGGCCAATGCACATTTGAAGGGTGACATCCATTATCACGACTTGGATTATCATCCATATATGCCGCTTACGAACTGTTGCTTAATTGACTTCGAGCACATGCTAGGTCTCGGCTTTAAAATCGGAAATGCGGAAGTGGAGTCACCTAAATCGATTCAAACCGCAACGGCACAAATGGCGCAAATTATCGCCAACGTGGCAAGCAGTCAGTATGGTGGTTGTTCTGCCAACCGTGTGGATGAGTTACTAGCACCTTATGCAGCCAAGAATTACGAAAAGCATTTAGCAGATGCAAAAGTCTGGATTGAAGGAACAGAACGTCAAGAAGCCTATGCGATGAAGAAGACGGAAAAAGATATTTATGATGCGATGCAATCGTTAGAATATGAAATCAACACGCTTTATACATCGCAAGGACAAACGCCGTTTACAACTCTTGGCTTTGGACTTGGAACAAATCACTTCGAACGTTGTATTCAAAAGGCCATCTTGCAAGTGCGTATGGAAGGGATTGGCAAAGAAAAACGAACGGCCATTTTCCCAAAACTCGTTTTCACATTGAAACGTGGCGTGAATTTGGAAGAAAATGACCCAAACTATGACGTGAAGCAATTGGCGTTGGAATGTGCGACAAAACGCATGTATCCAGACGTATTAAGCTATGACCAAATCGTTCGTTTAACAGGAAGCTTCAAGGTGCCGATGGGATGCCGTTCATTCTTACAAGGATGGAAGGACGAAAACGACCAAGAAGTAAACGATGGACGAATGAACTTAGGGGTTGTGACTCTTAATATTCCTCGTATTGCGCTTGAAGCAGACGGATCTCTTCAAAAGTTTTGGGAGATTTTTGAGGAAAAAATCGCAATTTGTAAAGATGCACTTGTCTACCGTGTGGAACGTTGTAAGGAAGCGACTCGCGACAATGCGCCAGTGTTGTATCATTACGGCGCATTTGGCCAACGATTGAAGGATGGCGAAGAAGTCGACGTCTTATTTAGAAATAAACGTGCGACAGTTTCTCTTGGTTATATCGGCCTCTATGAAGCCGCAACAGCCTTCTTTGGATCTGCTTGGGAAACGAATCCTGAAGCCAAGGCCTTTACTTTAGAAATCGTGAAGGCGTTGAAGGCTCATACGGATGCATGGGGTGACGAGTACGGCTATCATTTCAGCGTCTATGCGACCCCAAGTGAAAGTTTGACAGACCGTTTCTGCAAGCTCGATATCGAAAAATTCGGTCTCGTGCCCGATATTACCGAGAAGGAATATTACACGAATAGTTTCCACTATGATGTGCGTAAAAATCCAACGCCATTTGAAAAGATTGAGTTCGAAAAAGATTATCCAGTGTATTCTTCAGGCGGCTTTATCCATTACTGCGAATATCCAGTGCTTCGTCAAAATCCAAAGGCGTTAGAAGCTGTGTGGGATTTTGCCTATGACAAAGTTGGATACCTTGGAACGAATACGCCAATCGACCACTGCTACAAGTGTGGTTTTGACG
>CALCML010000269.1 GCA_937967765.1 uncultured Carnobacterium sp. | reverse complement strand
CAAAAAATCCTGATGGTGATCAAATTGATTCACCAACAGGATTTGTCGAACAACCTAAAATAGAAATGACTTTTCCCAGTAGCAATGAGATTCGCAAAGTGAAGCTGCTTGCGTCCATGCTACAACCGGAAAAGTCAATTTCTGTCATCTTAAATGCAAAAAACACCCTGTGGAAATCCACAGAGTGTTGAAATGTTGATATATATAATATTAACGTTTTGAGAACTGGCTAGCTTTACGAGCTTTTTTAAGACCTGGTTTTTTACGTTCTTTCATACGAGGATCACGAGTTAATAAACCAGCAGCTTTTAAAGCGCCACGGAAATCAGGATCAACTGTTAATAATGCACGAGCGATACCATGACGGATAGCTCCTGATTGACCAGTGAATCCACCACCATTAACGTTTACTAATACATCGTAAGTTCCGATTGTTTCAGTAATGTTTAAAGGTTGTTTGATTACTTCGTGTAAGTAAGCAAATGGAATGTATTCTTCAATTGATTTTTTGTTAATAGTAATTTTACCTGTCCCTGGTACTAAGATAACACGGGCAGTTGAGTTTTTACGGCGTCCAGTGCCGCGGTATTGTGCTTGAGCCAATGCTTTTTCCTCCTTAGATTAGTGATTGGATGTCTACTACTGCTGGTTGTTGTGCAGCATGTGGATGTTCAGCTCCACCGTAAACATGTAATTTAGTAAATTGACGACGACCTAATGAGTTCTTAGGTAACATGCCTTTGATTGATAATTCAACTAATTTACGAGAGTTGTTAGCACGTAATTCACCAGCTGTACGAGCTGTCAATCCACCAGGGTGGTTTGAGTGGTGATAGTAAACTTTATCAGTTGCTTTTTTACCTGTTAAGGCAACTTTGTCAGCGTTGATGATGATTACGAAATCACCTGTATCAACGTTAGGTGTAAATGTTGGTTTGTTTTTTCCACGTAAAATGCTTGCTGCAACAGCTGAAAGACGTCCTAATGGCACATCAGTAGCGTCGATAACAACCCAGTTACGTTCTGTAGTGCTAGCTTTAGCCATGTATGTTGTACGCACGATTGTTTCCTCCAATTTCTTTCTTGGTATTCTTCACATTGAGTTTAACGGGGCTCAAATGTGGATCTATTATCTAGAAAATAAAATTATTTTGCTAATGCTTCTTTAGCTTTGTCTGCTAATACTGTGAAAGCAGCTGCATCGTTAACTGCTAAGTCAGCTAACATTTTGCGGTTCATTTCGATACCAGCTAATTTTAAGCCGTGCATTAATTTGCTGTAGCTTAATCCGTTTAAACGAGCTGCCGCATTGATACGTGCGATCCATAATTTACGGAAGTCACGTTTCTTTTGACGACGGTCACGGTAAGCATACATATATGATTTCATGACTGCTTGTTTAGCTGTTTTAAATAATTTTGATTTCGCTCCGTAGTAACCTTTTGCTAATTTTAAAACGCGGTTACGACGACGACGAGTAACTGTTCCACCTTTAACACGTGGCATAATTAATTCCTCCTTGGTCTATCAGTCTCTTGCGACTGTTCGAAAATGTAATAGTTTGCGTGCTGAATTAACGCATTTGACTTAATTGTTGTTTAATACGTTTGATGTCAGTAGCGTGAACCATTGTTTGTTTACGCAAGTGACGACGTTGTTTTTTAGTTTTGCCATGGAAACGGTGGCTTGTGAAGGCTTGAGAACGTTTTAATCCTCCACCACCTGTACGTTTGAAACGTTTAGCTGAACCACGGTGTGTTTTTTGTTTTGGCATGAGACTTTCCTCCTGTTACTTTTTTACTTATCATTCTTAGGTGCTAACATCAAGAACATGCTTCGTCCGTCCATTTTAGCCTTTTGTTCAACTGTCGCGATTTCAGAAACTTGTTCTGCTAAACGCTCGAGAACTTTTTGACCAATCTCTTTATGAGTAATGGCACGACCTTTGAATCGAATGCTTGCTTTGACTTTATCGCCTTTTTCAAGGAACTTGATCGCCGCTTTTAACTTCGTATTAAAGTCGTTCTCATCAATTGTAGGGCTTAGACGCACTTCTTTGATATTGATGACTTTTTGGTTTTTGCGAGCTTCTCGTTCTTTTTTCTGTTGTTCAAAGCGATACTTACCATAATCCATGATTCTGGCAACTGGCGGTTTTGCGTTTGGCGAAACTAATACTAGATCAAGTCCAGCTTGTTCTGCTAAACGTAAAGCATCGTTTTTCGTTTGAACACCAATTTGTTCACCGTTATTGTCAATAACACGTAACTCACGAGCGCGAATTCCATCATTGACCATCATATCTTTTGCTATGATATTCACCTCCAAGAATTTTTGAGAGAAAAAAAGCAAAAAAGCAACGGAAGTAATAGAATACTCCCGCTGCCAATGTCTTTTTAAAACTTGAACATTTCCTATCAGCCCAAGGACCAGTGTCAACTTAGGCGAGAAGCGGGATGCTTCTGCTTGTTTTCTCAACTCCAATAGTCTACCAAATAATAGAGAATCTGTCAACACATATCCCTTTACAGGTAACTATTAATTTTTCCTTTTAGTAGAATACAGTATTCCCTCAAATTCGTCAACAAATCTACTCTTCTTTTCATGTTTTTCTCTATCGTGAGGAGTATAATATAGGTGAGAATTTGAGAAAGGAGGTGTACGCTATGGGACTTCCGAATTTTCAACAGTATTCTCTCACAAAACACTTTAAACAGCGCGCCCTCGAACGCTTTGGTATCCCCGAAGAGAAATGCCTCAAGTGGTTTCGAGTGCAGGCACAAACCATGGAGTTATGTGACAATCCGAAAAATCAAGATCCACATCAACAACGATTTCAGAATGCAGATAACATCATCATGATTTGTAACACGGAAAACCGAACTGCTCGAACTTGTTTTTCAGGTGCGTCTTGTGACAGGTTACTGTATGAACAATTTCAAGCAGACCGTAAACAGTTGATTGCTACTTACCGAACGGAACTTGTCGGCAAGGAATCCGACGATATTTTGCAGTCGCTTGAAACGTTGCTTCGCATGACAAACGAAGCACGGTTAAAATTGTCAGTCGTTTCAACCGAGTGGATGAAAGACTTTAATACTTCTCTTCAACAGTTGCAGTCTAGTGCGGAGACCATGCAACAACATTTAAATTTGTTCAATTAGGCTAATAAACTCTACTCTTTATTATTCTAATTAAGCAACATGGGTGAGCCGATGTCGACTCACCCTATTTAAATGGTTGTATGTCTATTGATTTCTCAGAATCCTTACGGATTTTTTGATAATAGCTGTAATAGAAGACCGGGTCGAGCCTATTGTCTCTCCCCTTTAATGCTCAAAGCGGACGTAAGAATTTCATTCTAACGTCCGCTAATTTGCATTTAATCTTTTTCCTATTACAGCTATTATAAAATCCGTTGATTCTTCGAAATCAATCAATTAGTAAGTGCGTCAACCTCTGCTGTTTGAGAGAGGACGCTGTTATTTTGAATATTCCTCAAACCAGTCTGTAATAGCTTTTAGACGCGCTTGACGAAGGTTTGGTAATCCTTGACGAGATAGTCCGTGGCTAGACTGAGGGAATAAAATCATTTTTGTTGGCACTTTGTTTTTACGCATGGCCATATACATTTGCTCCCCTTGCTCTTGTGGGCAACGTAAGTCACTTTGTCCGTGTAAGACAAGTAATGGCGTCTTCGCGTTTTTCGCATGAGCTACTGGTGACATTTCCCATAAGCGTTGTGGATTGTTAATGTCATCAAGCAACTGTTTTTCCACGAAGAACGGGCCGATGTCACTTGTTCCGTAGAAGCTAATCCAGTTACTGATTGAACGTTGTGTAACAGCTGCACGGAAGCGGTCGGTATGCGTTACAATCCAGTTGGTCATGAATCCGCCGTAGCTTCCTCCGGCAACGTATAATTGGTCCGCGTCGACTTCAGGATGTGTTTCTAAGATATAGTCTACCCCCATCATTAAGTCGTCGAAATCGTGGTTCCCGTAATCGCCAAGAATACTCTTCACGAAGTCTTGTCCATATGTGTTACTTCCGCGTGGGTTAATCATAATTACGCCATAACCTTTTGCAGCGAGGGCTTGCATTTCATGGAAGAAGCTTTCGCCGTAAGCCACTTGTGGTCCACCGTGGACATACAGAATTGCCGCATGCTTGTCTGCTTTTTCTACTGGTGGCATGTACCATCCGTGGATATCCCAGTTGTCGTATCCTTTATAAGTGAAGCGTTCAGGCGTTGTAACGATGTGCTCAGCTAAGTACGCTTCGTTTGGATTATAAAGGTCTGTGATTTCGCCTGTTGTTAGGTTCAAGCGCGCTAATACGCTTGGTACCGTTGTGGTTGAGTACGTGATGAATAACTCGGCTTCAGAGATAATCGTTGCTCCTGTTAGGTGTAAGAGTTCATCGAAGATTTTTTCCACTCGTCCGTCTAAATACAAACGATAAAGAACCGTTTTACCTTCTACACTTGCGCATGCTAAGAAGCTTTCTTCGTCAAACCATTGTGGCTCAACTCCAGTCACGGCTTGTTGGAAATCCGCCACGAGCCAGTCGCCCCATTCCACATCAAGGTCGGCTGTTAAGTTTAAAATATAGCCTTCTACATCTGGTTTACTGTCGAAGTTCACGATTAAATCCGCTTGCGTCACGAATCCGTGTTTCCCTGAACTATATTGTAGGACTGCGCCGTATTTTGCATCTAACACATAGCGATAAGATTCATCTGTTCCTGATTCAAGAATCGGATGAATGTCGCCTGTTGCAACGTCCACGTAGCACGCTTCTGCACTGTCTAATGTCCAGCGAACGTTTGATAAATCGCGGTCCACTACAAGTGTTGTTTCATTATGCAATACATCGCGAAGTCCGATAGATTCTTTTGATTCAAGCAGTGTTGTCACTTCTTTTGTAGCAACGTCCACTTTTTTGATTTGTGTCACTTCGTCGTTTGGTAAGAATGTTCCACCGTCAAAACGATACGTTATTTTTTCAACGACAATTGGTTGAGGGAATTCTTCTTTCTTCTCTTCTTCCTCTGGTTTTGTTGTTTGGAAAACGATAGACTTGCTATCTTTTGCCCACACGTAACTAGACACGCCTTTTTTCTCTTCTGTTAAGGCGACGGCTTTCCCACCTTGAACTGATTGGATTTTTAGTTGAGGCGTCTTTTCTTCCCCTGCATTGCTGATGAAGCTAATCCATTTCCCGTCTGGAGAGACTTTCAGCGATGAATTCACCGTTCCTTCGTCTCCATACGCCACGTTTCCGTCAGCAGTGTACTTATAGATAGCTGTCTCATACGTATTTTTCTTTTCGTTCATTTTTGTTTCTGTAAAAAAGAAAGCATCTCCTGCCACAACAGGTTGCCCTACATTTTTCAACTCGAATAAATCTTTTTGTTCGATTTTCTTCATTCAAATCACTCCTTTTCAGTGTGTACCTTTCTAGTCTACTCTGATATTAAAAGTTTTGCAACGTCAAAAAAGCGTGACACTAGGAATTCTAGTCTCACGCTTTGTGTTAGTTATAAATTAAGCTTCTTCTTTTTTACGAGAAGTGGCTACAAGGCCTAATGAAGCTAAAATGCTAAAAGCCGCCGCATTGAAAATCGCAAACTCATCTGTTGTCCCCGTATTTGGTAATTCTGTTTGAGTTGTTTTTTCAACAGCTGGTGCTACAACCGTTTGCTGTGGAGCTTCTTGTTTTGGCTCAGATGGTTCAACTGGTTTAGCAGGTTCTTCAGGTTGCGCTGGATTTTCAGGTTCAACTGGTTTAGCAGGTTCCTCAGGTTGCGCTGGATTTTCAGGCTTCGTTGGTTCCTCAGGTTTTTCTGGTTCCACTGGAGCCGGCGTCACTGTTGCTGTGTAGCTTGCTTTTGCAACTGTGCCATTCATATCCACACGTTGAATCGTTACCGCTGGCGTTTCGCCTGTAAAGCTCGCTTCTGGAACAAAGGTAATCGTTCCGTCCGCTGCTACGGTAAATGTTCCAACACCCGCAATGACCTTCTCAGTCGTTCCATCTTCAAAAGTAGCCGGTACGCTATCATCTAGCGGTACTTCCGCGTCGCCTTCTGTAAAAGTTGGCTTAGCAGTTTGTGTCTTCCCTTGAACGTCCGTTGAAGTTACATCTTCTCCTGTTGGAGTAACTGCTGTCACAGTCGGTGTGTACTTCGCTGTCGCGGTTGTTCCATTCTCGTCTCTGACTTGAACCGTCACCGCATCTGGTGTTCCAGAAAAATCTTTATTTGGTGTAAATATCACTTCACCTGTCAATGGATTAATCGTGTAAGTACCAACTTTTGCGCCATCTTTTGTCGCGTCAATCGTTGTTTCTTCTACTGCCGTTCCATTCACCACGAATTTTGCTGGTTGGTCTGCATCCACCTTCAACGGAACTTCCACGTCGCCTTCAGTAAACTTCGGTGTTCCTGTTTGGACTTTCCCTTGTTTACCAGTCGAAGTCGCATCTTCTCCTGTTGGCGTTACTGCTGTCACGGTTGGAATGTACTTCGCAGTTGCGCTAGTTCCATTCTCGTCTTTGACTTGAACTGTAGCCGCATCTGGAGTCCCTACAAAATCTTTATTTGGTGTAAATATCACTTCACCTGTTAATGGATCAATTGCGTAAGTTCCAACTTTTGCGCCGTCTTTTACAGCGTCAATCGTTGTATCGTCTACCGCTGTTCCATTCACCACGAACTTCGCTGGTTGGTCTGCGTCTACTTTCAACGGAACCTCCACATCTCCCTCGGTAAACTTCGGTGTTCCGATTTGAACTTTCCCTTGTTTACCAGTCGAAGCCGCATCTTCTCCCGTTGGCGTTACTGACGTTACAGTTGGTATATACTTCGCCGTTGCACTTATTCCATTCTCATCTCTGACTTGAACGGTAGCCGTATCTGGAGTCCCTACGAAATCTTTATTTGGTGTGAACGTAACTTCGCCTGTTAATGGATTAATCGTATAAGTACCAACTTTCGCGCCATCTTTCATAGCGTCGATCATTGTATCGTCTACCGCAGTTCCATTCACCACGAACTTCGCTGGTTGGTCTGCGTCTACTTTCAATGGAACTTCCGCGTCCCCTTCAGTAAACTTCGGTGTTCCTGTTTGGACTTTCCCTTGTTTACCTGTCGTTGTTACATCTTCTCCTGTTGGCGTTACTGCTGTCACAGTCGGTGTGTACTTCGCAGTTGTCGCAGTTCCATTCTCGTCTTTGACTTGAATAGTTGCCGCATCTGGTGTTCCTACAAAGTCTTTATTTGGTGTGAATGTTACTTCACCAGTCAGTGGATTAATTTCGTAAGTTCCAACTTTCTCGCCATCTTTCGTTGCGTCAATCGTTGTTTCTTCTACTGCAGTTCCATTTACGATAAACTTCGCTGGTTGATCTGCGTCAACTTTCAACGGAACTTCCGCATCTCCCTCAGTAAACTTCGGAGTTCCCGTTTGAACTTTCCCTTGTTTACCTGTTGATGTCGCATCTTCTCCTGTTGGCGTTACTGCCGTCACAGTTGGTGTGTACTTCGCAGTTGTCGCAGTTCCATTTTCGTCTTTGACTTGAACAGTCACCGCATCTGGTGTTCCTACAAAATCTTTATTTGGTGTAAATGTCACTTCGCCTGTTAGTGGATCAAGCGTATATTTTCCAACCTTCGCGCCATCTTTTGTCGCGTCGATTGTTGTTTCTTCTACTGCCGTTCCATTCACCACGAATTTGGCTGGTTGGTCTGAGTCTACTTTCAACGGAACTTCCGCGTCGCCTTCTGTAAACTTCGGTGTTCCAGTTTGAACTTTGCCTTGTTTACCAGTCGTTGTTACATCTTCTCCCGTTGGAGTGGTTGGCGTAACAGTCGGCGTATATTTCAAGCCAGCAATTGCTTTTCCTGTTGCTTTTTCAATCACTTGAAGCACGATTGCGTCTGCGGTTCCTCTGAAGTCTTTATTCGGTGTGAACGTGACTTTACCAGTCGTTTCATCGACCGTGTACGTTCCAACCTCTTTTCCATCTTTCATCGCTGGAGCACTCGCACCAAGCGCCTTGCCAGTTTTTGGATCAACTAGGATCATTGGCTTCTCGCTTGACGGTGTAACGGCTCCATCCTTGCCTTCGAACTTTGGTGTTTTCTCATGAACGAGCCCTTGTACTTTTGTACTTGTAAGTTCTTTGGACATTGGGACAACCGTTGGAATATAGCTTCCGTCCATGGTTCCTGTTTGGTCGCTTACGATTTTCTCATTCGCACTCACTGGCGTCCATCCGGTATCATTTCCGTTATCGTCCGTACGACGAATTGTGATTCCTTTGCCCGTTCCGACAAATCCTGCTTCTGGAATAAATGTAACGGTCACATCTTTCCCTGCTCCCGTGACTTTATATTTCCCTTCACCAGCCACAACATAGTACCCTTCAGTGTCAAGCGTCACTTTGGCACCTGTATCATCAACGATTACTGGCTCTATGGCTTCGTCAATCACCGCATCGTCTGTTAACGAGTAGCGTTGTTTCCCACTTGGTGTGAAGACTACTGTTTCCGTCTGCGGAATTCCTTGCAGTCCATCCGTTTCCGTCTTACTTCCTTTTGGCAAGAATGTTAAATGTACTTCGAAATCTTCCACTTCACCTGACAAGGCCATTCCTATTGGCTTCTCAATTTGAGTGGCGTCTTTTGCGATTCGCACACGTGCACTAAGCTCACTCAGCGAAACATTCACTTTCTTGAACGCATCTTTAAAGACAAGAGTAGCTGTGCCATCTGCATTAATCGTTAGTTTTTCAGAACGTTCATCTTCGTCAAAAGTTCCATTTCCGTTAAAGTCTACCCATCCATATAGTGTTGCTTCGTCTGCTCCACCTGTATGTGCCTCAACGGATAAGGTTAAATCGCCTGCATTCGTACGGTCTAACACTAAAATACCGTTTGTTTTTCCTTTAAGGTCCGCTGGTAAGATTTGGTCAATGCCTTCATCCGCAGAACCTTCTGCATCGTCGCCTTTCCAGTTCGTACGGTCCACATTTTCATCGACATCTGGACGTGTATCTCCAAGGTATGGTTGCTTCACATCTTCCCCAGTCACATTATGTACTTGGTTAATACTGTGAATAGCTTTTCCATAACTTTCCGGAGCATCACTTTCGTCAAATGGTAAGAATCCAATCATAGCGGACTGCTTACTTGCTGAAGCCATATACAGACTCACTTCGGTAGCCCCTTGCGTCATGACAATCGGTACAGCCACCATACCAGCAGATAAGTTTGGTCCAAATACACCTGTTCCAAGTCCGCCTGTTTTTTGGTCAGGACTTCCGTAGTATTTCCACGCAACAGGTTTCTTATCAGGCCCGACCTGCGTAGCCTCACGAATCGCTGCTAACTCTCCACTATGGTAGTTCACGCCATTAATCGGTAGTGGTCTGAATCCAATGACTTTTTTATTCGGATTGAATAAGTCTTTTGTATCTTGTGGGAAATAATTCAGCGTATAAGGGCTATCGTATTTATACCATTCTGCAAAATGCTGCCAACCCGTTCCGTTAGTTGTATAAAGAGACAACTCCCCTAGATTAGACGAATCTCCCTCTGTCATGAGAACAGTTGGTTTGACCGTTTTTCCTTTATACGTTCCAGTAATTTCAAATTGAACTCCGACATTTCCGCCTTCATATTGCGTCGTAATCGTTGTTCTCTTTTCGCCAGTATCGATTCCTGAATTATAAATTTCACTCCACGCGTCTTGTGGTTCCCCAACAATCAGCGCTTCTTTACCCGCCTTGAATTCACGTTTCCCATCTGCACTTTCAGAACTATTCATATATCCATTTTTTGCGTTTGGATCGTAAGTGTTCTTTTCAGCAGCGGTTGCCCCTTGTGCTTCGAGTCTCTTCTTATAGATTTCCGTTGCGTTAAATGGTTTAAGCGACTTCACGCGAACCGTCACGACATATCCCGGACTAATTTCTTTTGTATATGTAGCCCCTTCTTGTAAGGCTAATTGCCCTGTTGAAGTTGTCGTAGTTCCACTCCAGTTCGCCACGTCACCAAAATCAATCCAACTTGCCTGGCTAAGCAATTCTTCTTGTGATAATTCCTTAGTAAATCCAGGTTTTGTAACTTTAGGAGTAGTCGTAGCATCTTCAACATCCGAACCGACTGGAGAAGTTGCTGCAGGAGCGTCCCCAGCCTCACGTCTTGTACGAGTGCGTGGTGCTTGTTCCTCAAAGGTAGTCGTTGTTTCTTCAGTAGTTGCTTCTACTTTTTCAGACGTTTCCTCTGTTTTTGTTTCAGTAGTACTTTGAGTTGTTTCAACGGTATCGGCTAAAACAACGCTTTGTCCCTGCACAAATAGAAATCCAAGTGCGACTGCTACAGATGCTGTTCCCATGCTAAGCTTCTTAATCGCATA
>CALCML010000268.1 GCA_937967765.1 uncultured Carnobacterium sp. | reverse complement strand
TTTCCAACAAAAGATGAACAAACATAATATTAAATAATGACAGTGCCGTGCATGGTTCGTGCATGGCGCTTTGTATTTTTGCTGAAATACGATACAGTAGGAAGTGAGAAGGGCCTCTTCAGGTGGCCAGTAGAAAAGGGAGAGAAAAAATGGAACGAATTAAACCAGCAGAGTTTCAAGTATTGAATCAAAAAAAGGACATCACGATTCTAGACGTTCGTGAAGTGAATGAATTCCAAGCAGGGCATATTGAAGGGGCATTGAATGCGCCACTTAGCACGTTGGAGAATGGATATAAGCAACTGGACGCATCGAAACGCTATTATGTGATTTGCCAAGGCGGCATGCGTTCTGAACGTGCCTGCCAGTTCTTGAAGACAAAAGGTTTTGACGTGGTAAATGTAGAAGGAGGAATGAATCAGTGGAAAGCTTAAAGCAAACGACCGAGGTGCAACTAGTTCCTTTTAACAAAAGCTTCCTTGAAACGATTTGGAAGATTGGTTTTTCAACGGAGAAGCCAGAGTGGACGAAGTTGAACGCACCGTATTTTAATGATTATCGTAAGGTCGATGACGCCAAAAGTTTCATAGCAAGTCCGATTGCGGACTTTTTAATGAGCGACGATTGCAGATGTGTTGTCGCTAACGGTCAGCCTGTCGGGATGGTTTCAAAATCATGGGAGGATGAAGCCACACGATGGCTAGAAATCGGAATTGTAATCTATGACGACCAGTTATGGAGCCAGGGAATTGCGACCACTGCGCTAACGAAGTGGGTGGATGACATTTTCCATGAAACCGATGCGCTCGAACATATTGGCATGACGACTTGGAGTGGGAACGGTGGAATGATGGCCGTTGCCGAAAAATTAGGGTTCCTAAAAGAAGGGCAAATCCGTAAAGTTCGCTACTATCAAGGACAGTATTATGATAGTGTGAAGTATGGAGTTTTACGAGAAGAGTGGAATACAAGAGCATAAAGATAAAGAAAGAGACTGATTACGCGAATCAGTCTCTTTTAGTATGTGAGTCATTATTTCCCTGGAGTGTTTGGATCTAAGCCCCAAGATTGTTCGATAAAAGGTCTTAAGGTTGTAACAATATTCGCAGAGCTTTCGATTGCGGCTGAGTATACTTTATCGCCTTTTTGGAAGACCCATTGAAATAGGTGTTTTCCATCTGAGAATGCTACTTTCATTAAGAAAGCGGACTCTAAAGCAAAGATTGTTTTAGATCCTTGTAAAATCGTCTGATTTTTGTCATTTTGCCAGTAGCTATATAAACGGTCCGCAATTAATCTTGCCCCAAAAATTTCGTCAGGGCCAAGTTCCACAGTATCTTTAGCGTATCCATTCAATGTCAATAGACTGTATTTGTCTGGTGAAGTATATTGGAACTGTTGGTTGCTATATTTAGATTCGTATAAGACCCAGTCTTTAGGGATATTGACATAACCAGTATCCTCACGACCTACACGTTGAGTATCTGCAAGTGAGATTTCGTTCATTTCTGAAGAAGTGCTTGCAGTTGATGTCGGAGCTATTGTAGTTGATTCAGTTGTAGTTTCTTTAACTGCTTCTGTTGTTGGTGCAGCTATTGCTTCAACTGTTTTATTTTCTCCTTTACCGAAAGCCGCTTCCATTAATGCAGATAGAAACGGTACAGTACTTAATGGAATTTTATTTTTCATAATCATTGTTCTCCGTAAAGTGGGGACACCTAAATTGTTTTAGCTTTTAGGGAATTATTGTCCAGGAGTATTTGGATCTAAGCCAAATGATTGCTCGAAAATAGGTCTTAAGGCTTTAATCATATCTTCTGCACCTTTGATTGCGACTGTGTATACTTTATCGCCTTTTTGGAATACCCATTCGTATAGAGTTTTCCCATCTGTAAATGTTACTTTTATTAAGAAAGCGTCCTCACCGGCAAATTTAGGGTTAGCTTTTACACCTTCTATACTAGTTTGATTTTTGTCTTTTTTCCAGAAGTTATATAAACGGTTCGCAATTAACTGTGCGTCAAAGGTTTCGTTTTGGCCAAGTTCAACAGTATCTTTAGTGTATGAGTCCAGTAATATCACATTGTATTTGTCTGGTGATGAATATTGGAACGCTTTGCTATTTTGAGCTGTGTAAACGACCCAATCTTTAGGAACATTGATATAACCAAGTTTTTCATTTCCGATACGTTGAGTATCTGCAAGAGAAACTTCTTTTGTTGTAGAAGAAGCGCCTGCAGTTGTCGTTTGAACTGTTGTAGTTGGAGTAGCTGTCGTTACTTCAGTTGTTGGTGCAACAGTGGTTTCAGTTGCTTTCTTTTCTCCATTTCCGCAAGCCGCTACGATTAACGCAGATAGAAGCGTTACAGAAGTTAATATTATTTTGTTTTTCATCATGATAGATCTCCTTAAAAAGTTGTTATTACAAGATTAGTTTACCATTTTTTACTTTTAGTTTAAATAGAAATTCGTCTTTGTCGAGAGGGGGAGAGTATAAAAAGAGACTGATTTGAGTAATCAGTCTCTTTTAGTATGTGAGTGATTATTGCCCTGGAGTGTTGGCGTCTAAGCCCCAAGATTGTTCCAGAAGAGGTCTTAATGATTTAACCATGTCTTCTGTTCCTTCGATTGAGACCATATAAACTGTGTCTCCTTTTTGGAATATCCATTCGAACAGGGATTTACCATCAGAGAATGTTGCTTTTATTAAGTAAGCTTTTTCTCCCGCAAAATCAGCCCTCACGCCTTGAAGACTAGTTTGTGCTTTATTATTTTTGAAGCTATTGAGCAAACGGTTTGCAATTAACTCTGCACCAAATGTTTCACCATCATTAAGTTTAACTTTATCTTTAGGATAAGCATTTAGATACAGAATATTATATTCATCTGTTGACGAATAATAGAAGTTATCAGGGTAGTTTGAGGCTTTGAATACTACCCAGTCTTTAGGGACGTTGACATAGCCAATATTATCGTTCCCAACACGTTGAGTGTCTTCAAGTGATACTTTTTTTGTTTCTGAAGAAGCGCCTGCAGTTGTCGTTTGAACTGTTGTAGTTGGAGTAGCTGTCGTTA
>CALCML010000267.1 GCA_937967765.1 uncultured Carnobacterium sp. | reverse complement strand
TTCTAATGTTTCTCCTTTGTTATAACCTAAAAATGACATACGTATTCCTCCAGTTAACTTTGAAACTTTTAACGACATCCTCTATTCTACTCCTGTAAATATCGGATTTCAATCATCGCACTTTTTATAATTGATTTGATTTACAAGAGTCGTAGCAGGATTGATTTCGAAGGAACTGCGGATTCTATAGTAGCAGTAACGTGTTACGCATTAAACGCGAGGGAGAAAGACAGAAATACTCCAAATACATTATGTATTTAGAGTATTTCGTTTTCTTTCCCTCACAAAGTTGAATAGGAATGAGCTAGCTGGTTACAGCAAAGCTCATTCCATTCAACCACTGTGCTTAGGAGGTGTAGGAATTCATTCCGTACATCTCCTTTGAGGCTTTAAAGGTGAGAGACTTCGGCTCGAACCGGTGCAACGTTACAGCTATTATGAAGACATCCGCAAGTTCCGCAGAAATCAAAAAATCAAAAAAGCACAGCCTCGCAATCGAAGCTGTGCTTGTCATTATTATAATAATGCTGTTAAAGCAGATGCTAGACCGAAGAAGATTCCTGGTGCGTTTGCAGCTGCTAGCGGGATGTCACGGTCTGGCTTGAAGATTCCGTAGTACACCCATAATGAGCAGTTCAATGCGGCAACGAGTGGTTGAATGAAGTCTCCTTTGTTTCCGGCTAAGTTATTCATAATTTGCGGAATATATGCTACATACATCGCCACAGACATACATGTTGCTATCCAACCTAAGACTTGTGTTTGTTTTTCTGATAATTTCATACTATCTGCTCCATTCCTTTTTCGAACTATGTAAAATAATATATAAAAAGAAAATGTTTTTCAAGAGAAGATAACCGTTTACAATCATAAGTTTTTGTTAAGACCATTAAAAAGCACAGCTCCTACTCGGAAAGCTGTGCTTGTTTTCTTTGTTTATTGCGTTCGCGGAGGCCTTTGAAGAAGGTTTGCAAAATTTCTTTGCATTCGTCTTCCAAGATGCCTTGCTCGACTTCGACTTGATGGTTGAACCGCTCGTCTTGAAGGAGGTTCATAAAAGTGCCGGCTGTCCCTGCTTTTGGGTCGAAGGCGCCGAATGTGACCTTTTTAAGACGTGCGAGAATCATTGCTCCGCTACACATCGGGCAAGGTTCCAAGGTCACGAAGAGTTCGCAGTCTTCGAGTCGCCAGCTTCCAAGGTGTTGGTTGGCTTGGCGAATCGCTTTGATTTCGGCGTGAAGAGTGGCGTCTTGTTCCTTTTCGCGTAAGTTGTGGCCACGACCGATGATTTCACCGTTTAGGACGACAACCGCCCCGATTGGCACTTCCGCTTGGTCATAGGCTTTCTGCGCTTCCTTCAACGCTTCCCTCATAAAGAATTCTTTTTCCTGAAGTTCCATGTTCTTACTGATAGACGCGCTTAGTCACGACTAGACTGTGCGGTCTCTCAAACTCCTTATCTAAGTAATCTTGATACGTCCCTGGGGAAATAAATCCTCGGGCGCTTAAAATATCGGTCCCTGCTGTTCCGACAATGGTATCTGCTAGTAACACGCAGTTTGTACTCATGACAAAATATGTCTTGAATTTTGAAGAGACGAACTTATACAATTTTGCGTCCGTTTCTTGTTTAAGCTTATAGGCGTACATCGGCTCTTCCTTGTCGATGCCAGGATGTGCTGGTTTCACGGTTTTTGGTGGATCCCATGGCACTGTGAGCGACATCAGTTTGGCGATTTCCTGATCGATGGCAGCCATTTGTTCTGGAGATAAGGCTAGGCCATAACCGAGTAAGGTCTTATGGTTTTCGCGTTTACAAAATTCAATGTATTTTTCACGGTCGGCACTAAAAAGAACCCCATCCCCCATCGCTCCAAAGAGGCGTTCTGAATTCGTATCGTAGTTTCCGAATGAAATAATACGTCCCTTATAACAAATATCGACATGCCCGATTGCCCCAAATCCGTCTTTTGTGACGTGAATAAACATCTCCAAGTTTGGTTCGGCATTTTCTTTAGAACGGTCGTAAATTTCTGAGGCTGTTTCGCCTTCTCCAAGTTCCAACGCATCATTGATTTTTTGCAAAGTCACACGAGGAATAATCGCAGCCAGTACCAACGGCATCCCTCGACGCAAGCGTCTACGAAGGACTTTCTTTCCAACTTCGGCCTCGAAGAACCATCCGTCACGAATGTTACTAGTCCCAAGCCCGATGAAATAAAGCGCAAGGAAGAACATTTGTAAGTTGCCGTCGCCCCCAAGAGCCAGTAAAGTCGCTACCCCGACAACTGAGAGCCAAATGGTATCAATGAGCAAGCGCAGTCGCGGACGGATACCGTCTTTGACATAAATATAGTACGTTACGCCACTAATTCCCGCTTTCATCACTTCGTTGAGCCCCATCAAGATACTAACAATCGCAATCGGAAGCGAGATAAAAAATTGATTTCCTGCTAAAAATCCGTAAAGGAAAAATTTAGCAACATTCAGCCATAATGGATCTTTTGCCGCCGCCTTACTAAACCAACGGAACAAGAAATTCCATAGTTCACGAGCCCATAAGAATGTTAAAAACAGACGTAACATCAATTCCGGGAAGCTTGGTCCGTAGATTAGGAGCAACACCCCAGCAATAAGGAATGCAATCCCTTCAATTAGGAGCTTTTTCCCTGTAATCCCTAGTTCACTAATTTTCTTCATCAATAATACCTCCTACAGCTACCACTGAAGCAGCTTGTTCATGTTTCTCCACCCATTCTTTCACGAAACGGTAAATCACGGCAAAAATTGGTATGAAGAAAATCATTCCTACTAAACCAAAGAGATTTCCACCGATTAACGCCGCAGCAAGGGTCAGAACGGTTGGTAATCCTACTGAACTTCCGACAACCATCGGATAGACGACATTTCCTTCCACTATTTGAACGATCATAAAGACGACAAGTGAAATGAGTGCTTGAATTGGGCTTTCTGTAAAGGTGAAAAGCATTCCAATTCCGCACGCCATAAACGGCCCGATATACGGAATGAATGAGAGTACTCCGGACAGCACCCCAACAAGTCCTGCATATGGCAACCCTACAAGAGAGTATCCAGCAAAAATCATAACCCCAACGATTCCCGCCTCGATGATTTGACTCATCAAGAAACGGTCATACGTATCCACGATGACTTCCCCAACATAAGTAATGTGCTCGATTTTATCTTTTGGCAAGACCACATTAAGAATGCGAAGCGTTAAACGTGCGAGCATTTCCTTACTTGCGAGAATATTAATCATGAAGAAAATCCCCATAATTACAGAGAACACATTTGAGAAGAGCCCTGAAATATTCGTTGTAAATCCGCCAAGGAATGTAATGACAGACGATACGATATTGCTTTGACTTAGTGAGTCGGTAATCTGACTCACTTCACTGGATTGCATTAATTTTGAATGTTGTACAAAATCCGCAACCACGAATAGTAAGTGATTTACACTATCGCCCAGTTGTGACACGGTTTTAGCAATCATCGGCGCAATAATCCAAATCAACAGCGAAATAATCAGAAGCAGAATCACAATAATGCTCAGGATTGCGACACTTCTACGCAGCTTTTGCGGGAAGTTTATCTTCTCCAACACTTGTTCAATTCGCTTCATTGGCACGTTTAAAACAAATGCCAAAATCATCCCTAAAATAAGCGGGAACATCATCCCAATAAATTCGGAAATCCATGTGAGGATGGCGCTAAAATTCAAGACGACAAGTAACGAAACAGCCGCCAGAGCAATCATCACTGCCCAATCTTTTCTAATCTTATCCATACTATAATTCCTTTTTTAATTGTTCTAAGAGCGCATTGCATCCCAATGTCACATCACGGTACGTCGCATCAAAGTCTCCTGTATACCACGGATCGGCAATATCGCGCGGCACTCCTGCCACTTCTAACAAGCGAGCCACCGTCGCATCCGATTTTCCATCGACAAACGAGTGGATATTACGCACATTCGACGCATCCATTCCCAAGATGTAGTCGGCATCCAGGTCGGTTTCATCCAACGTCCGTGACACAAGCCCCTTTGCGGAAATGTCGTGCTCCTCGAGTTTCTTACGAGTGCCGTGATGCACCGGATTCCCATGCTCCCACGTACTTGTCGCAGCGGAATCTATCGTAATTTTATCTTCCAATCCTTCTTCATGAACCATTTTTCTAAATACAGCTTCTGCCATCGGCGAACGACAAATATTCCCCAAGCAGACGAATACAACCTTCATGCCCGTCCATCCTTTCAACTCTTTGCTTTCATTATAACAGACGAGCCAACCCCTTCGCAAAAAAATGTCTGTGAAGTGCTCGAACGAAATAACACAGCTGAAACATCCTACGAAATACAAAGACAAGATTCCTGCAAATCCTTGCGGATTTCTTTATAATCGCTGTAATGGGGCACCGGCTTGAGCCTACGTCTCAAGCACTTTCGAGATTCAAACGGACTCTAAAAGAGTCCGTAATTCACTTCGAATGCTATCCCCTGTTACTGCGATTATAAAATCCGCATGATTTTCCGTAATCTTGTCTGCACTCTTTATCCAATTTTTGCTAGCAGAATTTCGTTCGAATAAGCTCACACATCTTTGAAGGATTGCTCGTCTGTTACACTGCGAGAAACACTTGAACGCATGTTACGCCCCTTCATCACCGCACCTCTGCAGCGACTATGTTTTCTGCACCTAACTTCTCTTTTCTTCTCTCCCTTTCTTTCGAATGAAGGCAAAATCCATTTGAAATAAGGCACAAACACAGGGATAAAAAATAAACGGAATACCCTTCGGATTCTATAGCGGCAATAATAGCGATTGTAATCGATGTGAATTACTGACTCTGGAAATTTATTTTCTAGAGTCAGTTTGAAGCTCGATAGGGAGCGAGACCCTAGGCTCGCCCCGGTACAGCTATTATCGCAGCTATGAAGATATCCGAAGCGGTATGAAGTTTATTTTTTAGCCCCTTGGGCTATATTCTCTCTTCTTTTCAAATGGATTTTGCATCCTTCGAAAACAAAAAATGGTGGACAGCCGTCCACCATTTTTTCTATTCTACTGTAACCGATTTGGCCAAGTTACGCGGTTTGTCCACGTCTAAGCCTTTACCTAGAGAAGTGTAGTACGCGATTAATTGCGTTACCACTACAGATACGATTGGTGCAAGTAGGATTGGCACCGCTGGAACGATGATATCGTCGCCTTCTTGTTCAACGCCTTCCATCGCGATTGTTGTTACGACAGCGCCACGAGCTTTCACTTCTTGGATATTTCCGCGAGTGTGGCTCGCTACAACTGGTTCGCTTAATAATGCGATTACTGGAGTGCCTTCTTCGATAAGGGCGATTGTTCCGTGTTTTAATTCCCCTGCGGCAAAGCTTTCAGTTTGCACGTATGAGATTTCTTTTAATTTCAACGCTGCTTCCATCGCTACATAGTAGTCTAAGTGACGACCGATGTAGAAAGCATTGCGAGTTTCTAATAAGCGCTCTTTGACTAAGTCTTGAACGGCTTGTTTGTCTGATAATACGCTCTCGATTGAAGCGGCAACGACACCTAAGTCGTGCTTCATGTCGAATGGAGCTTCTAAGCCTTTAGAAGCGCGTAATGCGTCTGCTAAAACAGCCATTACTGCGATTTGTGCAGTGTAAGCTTTTGTTGAAGCTACGGCAATTTCAGGACCTGCATGTAATAGTAAAGTATAGCTTGCTTCACGAGAAAGAGTTGACCCTTTCACGTTTGTGATTGTTAATGATGGGAAGTTTTGCTCGTTTACTTTTACTAATGCTTGACGGCTGTCCGCTGTTTCTCCACTTTGTGATAAGAAAATGAAGAATGGTTTTTGTGATAATAATGGTTGGTGGTATGCAAATTCGCTTGCTAAGTGAACTTCTACTGGAATTCCAGCAAGTTGTTCTACTAACGCTTTACCAACCCATCCTGCATGGTAGCTTGTTCCGCAGGCAATCACGTAAATGCGGTCGCTTGCTAAAATGCTGTCTTGGATTTCTTTATCGACTTGTAATTGACCATTTTCATCTTGATAGTTTTGGATGATTTTACGTAATACAACTGGTTGTTCATCCATTTCTTTCAACATGTAGTGAGGGTAAGCCCCTTTTTCTAAATCGTCTGCATCTAATTCTGCAACGAATGGTGCACGTTCTACTGGTTCGCCGTCGATTGTTTCGATTTCTACAGATGTGTCTGTTAAAGTGATTAACTCTTCGTCTTTGATTTCGATGTAACGGTCTGTTTCAGCGATTGTTGCCATTGCGTCTGAACAGATCACGTTGAAGCCTTCGCCAACCCCTACTAATAATGGGCTCTTATGTTTTGCTGCGTAAAGAACGCCTGGTTTTTCGCTGTCTAATAAACCGAACGCGAATGATCCGCGGATTTCTTTCAACGCGCGACGGAACGCTTCTTTTCCTGATAAGTTTTCTTTATTTGCAAAGTATTCTACTAAGTTTACGGCAACTTCTGTATCTGTTTGAGATTTGAAATCAACGTCGCTTAAGAATTCTTTTTTCAATTCGTCATAGTTTTCGATTACGCCGTTATGCACTAATGTGAAACGACCTGATTGTGATTGGTGAGGGTGAGCGTTGTTTTCTGTCGCTGGTCCGTGTGTTGCCCAACGAGTATGCCCAATCCCTGCAAATGCTGGAATAGCTTCATCCACTGCATCACGAAGATTTTGAATACGTCCAACACGTTTTACTAATTGTGTTGATCCATCTTCGTCCATAATAAATAATCCTGCTGAGTCATATCCACGATACTCAAGCTTTTCTAATCCGTTTAACACTACAGTTTGAATTCTGTCGTGTCCAATACATCCTACGATTCCGCACATAATTTTTAACTCCTTTTATAAGAGGTCCTATTTGGCGCCTCTTCTTATTGTAATTTTGATTATGTTTCTGGTGCCGTTTCAATTTTGTCATTTCCTTGCGAAAATGGTTTGTATGAAACTGTAGACTGCACTGCCTTGAGTCATCCGCCGAGAATTTCGATAAACTCATTCCTCGTCACCTGTTTTCCAACAGGCCTGGCGCTATCCTTGTCGCTTCCTTCCAAAGCTTTCATAAATTTTCAGAAACATGTACATCATACCGGATGACAACTCCAAAAACAACTAATTTTCCTTTTTCCTAACCTTTTCCAAACCAAAACTTAACGCCACACCTCCAAAAACCGCACCCTTATCGCATTTCTTAGCACCAATCTCGCAAGAACCACTTTCCCAAATTTTCCGAACCCTTCAATAGTAAAGCTCCGTCCCCGTTCCGAAACTTTTGTGTTTTTAGTCAGAAGCACACACTATTTTATTGACCGTGAAACTCACACACCCTGTCCTATCTCCCCTCCCTCTCAAAGAGAATGCCTGTTTGTCATGAGTGGTGAAAGGCACACATGATGTTCATTTTCTTTTTAGCTCAACTATTCATTTCAAAAAAGCTATTAACCGGGTTTTGGATTCTATAATAGCAATAATAGCGAGTGTACTCGAAACGAATTACTGCCTCTGGGGATTTTATTCCCTAGAGGCAGTTTGAGAGTCGAGAGGAACTGAGACCTTAGGCTCAGTCCGGTACAGCTATTATCGCTATTATGAAGATATCCAAAAACCTTCGGTTAATAGCTTTTGTTATTTCTTATGAAATTGAATAGTTTGGAGCTTCTTTAGTGATTTGAACATCATGCGGATGGCTTTCTCTTAGCCCCGCACCACTCATACGCACAAATTGCGTATTCTCGCGAAGCTCTTCTAAATTATGCGCCCCAACATACCCCATACCAGAACGCAATCCACCAACCATTTGGAAAATAATATCCGCCGCAGAACCTTTGTAGGCGACACGCCCTTCGATTCCCTCTGGAACGCGTTTGTTCGCTTCGTTTTTCGCTTGGAAGTAACGGTCACCTGACCCATTTTCCATCGCTGCGAGACTTCCCATTCCGCGGTATGTCTTGAAGCGACGTCCTTGGAAGATTTCGAATTCACCTGGAGATTCATCCGTTCCGGCAAGCATGCTTCCTAACATCACCGCATGTCCACCCGCTGCGATGGCTTTAGCGATATCTCCTGAGTACTTAATTCCGCCGTCTGCGATGATCGCTTTGCCAAATTCTTTCGCTACTGTTGCGGCATCGTAAATCGCTGTGATTTGTGGAACCCCGACACCGGCAACGACACGAGTTGTACAGATAGAACCAGGTCCGATTCCGACTTTTACAACGTCCACGCCTGTTTCAAATAGGGCACGTGTTCCTTCTCCTGTTGCGACGTTTCCGGCAATCAATGTTGCGTCTGGGAACGTTTCGCGGATTTCTTTAATTTTGCGAATCACGCCGGCACTATGCCCGTGAGCTGTATCAATCACGATGGCATCCGCACCTGCGTCTAGTAATGCTTTTGCACGTTCGAATGTATCTGAAGTAATCCCCACTGCTGCAGCCACGAGTAAACGTCCGTGTTCGTCTTTAGCAGAGTTCGGGAATTCAATCACTTTCTCGATGTCTTTAATCGTAATTAGTCCTGCTAAGCAGCCTTTATCGTCTACTAATGGTAATTTTTCGATTTTATGTTTTTGTAGAATCGCTTCTGCATCTTTGAGGGAAGTTCCAACTGGAGCCGTTACGAGGTGCTCTTTGGTCATTACGTCGTCAATTAAAATGGAATAATCTGAGATGAATCGTAAGTCACGATTTGTCAAAATCCCAACGAGGTGACGTGTTTCTAAGTCATCAACGATAGGAACACCGCTAATACGGTATTTAGACATGAGGTCTTCGGCATCTTGTACTTTATGGGATGGAGTTAAGAAAAATGGATTGATGATAACGCCACTTTCTGAACGTTTTACTTTATGAACTTCTTCTGCTTGTTGTGCGATAGACATGTTTTTATGAATCACGCCTAATCCACCTTGACGTGCAATCGCAATTGCCATGGTTGAATCTGTGACGGTATCCATACTTGCACTGATTAAAGGAATATTGAGACGAATGTTTTTTGCTAATTGCACGCGTAAATCCACGTCATTTGGCAAGACATGACTCTCCGCTGGAATGAGTAAAACATCATCGAACGTGTATCCTTCTTTTTGAAATTTTGTTTCCCATTTTGACATAGCACAAACCTCCAGTGATTGAATTTATTACCGAATAATATACCACTTTTAAAAGAAAAAGCAAGTTTTTGTATAGAAAATCCCGTTAATTCATGGAAGTTTTATCTTTTATCGTTCGTTTTTTAATGAGAGTTTAATTTTTCACAAAAATACCGCCCAAACCTTCGGAATTATGCTACACTTATAGTGACAAAGAAAGGATGATTCCTGTGAAAAAACAACTCTTACCAACAGTTGCACTAAGCTTCATTCTCCTTGGCTGTTCGAGCAAGAACACTCCCGCCCAAACAACCACGAGTTCGATGGCAACGACTGTGCAAACAACGAGTACGACAACAAGTACAACCACAGCAACGGAAACAACGGTTCAAAGTACAGAGGCTTCTTCTGAAGCGACTTCTGCGACTGAAGCTACTACGCAAGCGCAGGCTGCAAGTGGCATGGCTGACCTTTCCCTTGGGTATGACATCATCGTCAATAAAAAACACGCGCTACCGTCGACTTACGCGCCCGGCGAAGATCCAACGGCTGGCCAACAAGTGCGCGCGTTAATTCAACGCATGCAAGAACTCGGCTATCCGATTAGCGACACGTACAGCGGATATCGTTCCTATGAATATCAAACCGAACTCTACAACGACTATGTATCCCGTGAAGGGCAAGCGGCCGCAGACACGTACTCTGCTCGCCCAGGATATAGCGAACACCAAACAGGCCTCGCCTTCGATATTCTCGACTCTCATGGAAACTTACTCGATGGCCCAGAATACAGCGACTCCATCCACTGGCTTCATACGCATGCCCACGAGTACGGCTTCATCATCCGATTCCAACCCGGCAAGGAAGCCATCACAGGTTACCAAGCCGAAGCATGGCACCTAAGATACGTCGGTGACAAAGCCACTGCTATTTATCAATCCGGCTTAAGCTTGGAAGAATATTACGGGGTTCCTGGTGGAGATTATAACTAGGATACGAGGCATCGCGCCTAGAAATGGAACGTTGGACTGGAACAACGCAAAGGACTAGGTACGAGTCGTGCGGATGTTTCAGGAAACGCACGCCATTTCTGCGATGACGAGTTCAACTACATGGAATAACTACAAAAATATAAGCTACCTTGAAAAATTTCAAGGTAGCTTCTTTTAATACACTTCATAATTTGTAATCAGCTGAAACAAAAATAAAAAGCAAGGTGAATTCACCTTGCTTTTTATTTTATTATTGAATATACGTCAAACTCTTACCGATAATGAACGTTGTAGTCACATTATGTAATATCGCTAATAGACTAGGAGAAACAATATCAATCAAACCTAATCCCATTAAGAACGAATTAATACCTACTGTATGTTTTAAATTGGCATCTAATTGGCGATTCAGTTGTTCGGTTATATTTTCCAAAACCTCTAATCCCGTTAATTGTTCATTTAAGAATAAGATATCGCTGGCTTGACGAGCAATATCTGAAGCCCCTGCCATAACAATACCAACATTTGCAAGAGAGAGTGCAGCAGAATCATTAATTCCGTCTCCAATCATCAAAACATGATGACCTTCCTCTTGAAGCTGCTCAATTACTTGATGCTTTTGTTCTGGCTTCACTTGTGTATAAACTCTGTCAAATGGAATCAGCGAGCAAATTGTTTCTGTACGTTTTTGTGTATCCCCTGTAAGAAGTACAATCTGTTTTCCTTTTTCTTTTAACTCTTTCAATAATACAATTGCTTCTCCTCTTAACGGAGTATCAATAAGGAAAATGGCAATTAATTTTCCGTCATAACTTAAATAAAGTAAGTTGTATTTTTGGCTATATTCTTCAATCACTGCTTTTTGCTCATTGGAAATAGTCGTCTTCTCATCTTCTAATAATTCCAAACTTCCGATGACGACTCTTTTTCCATCAATCGATGATACGATTCCTTTTGAAGCTACGTGAGTTAATTTCCCATGCATTTCCTCATGTTCAATCCCCTCATCTTCTGCCTTCTTAACAACAGCCGTCGCAATCGGGTGGTAAAAATGTTCCTCCAAACAAGCTGCAATTCGTAAAACTTCCTCATCATCATATCCTTCATACGCAATAATTCGTTGAATTTTTGGAACTCCAGTTGTCAATGTTCCTGTTTTATCAAAAACAAAAGTATCAACTTGTGCATATTCATCTAAAGAATTAGATCCTTTAATGACAATCCCCTGATTAGAAGCTGCTTTAATGGCTGTTAAATAAGTTGCTGGTGAAGATAATTTTAACGCACATGAATAATCCACTAATAGGAAAGTGAGTGCTTTAGAGACTGAGCGTGTGAATAAATAAGTCAGCGCCATCCCGATGAAATTATATTTCACTAATCCGTCAGCTTTTTCCATTAATTGCTTTTGCTGTTTCGATTGATGAAATTCACTCGATTTAATCAGCTGAACAATTTGCTGCAAGCGTAAGTTTTGTTGCTTATTCGTCACTTCTACTAATAGTTCGCCATGCTCTACAACTGTATTAGCGTAGACCATATCCCCAATCTTCTTAGCGACAGGGAAAGACTCACCTGTTAATGAACTTTCATTTAAGTAGCCTCTTCCATTGACAACTATTCCGTCAAAGTAAATTTCTTGACCTTCTGCGGCTACAAAAACATCTCCGACTTCAACCTGATCGCTCATTTTTTTGAAGCGCTCGCCTTCTTTTTCAATCCATATTTCATAAATATTATTTGTTAAGTTTTTCTCGAGCTCTTCAATCGATTTCTTTTGGGACCAGTCATCTAAATCGTCTCCTAAATTTAATAGGAACATAATCATATCAGCAGTTTTATGGTCTCCCATCGCTGCAGAAGTCGCTATAGCCACAAAATCGAGTAAACTCATAGAAAGTTTTTTCTCGCAAATTGATTGGAAAGCAGCCTTTCCAAACTTCACCATTTTCATAAGTATCCATCCCATACGAATAGGTGTTGGAAGAAGGACTTTTGAAAGCATTCTTCTATAGAGATGCGTTGAAATAATATCATATGGTGAAGAAGCTACTAGCCACTGGACTTCTTTTTGTTTTTCAATTACGTTCTCCATTTGAATCAAAGATAAAAACCTTTGAACTTGTTGAACTTTCCCTTGAGTAAAATAAACTCCTACATGTTTTAAATCTTTATAAAAGTGCAGTTTTTCAATGCCTGGGACTGTGCAAGCTAGTTCCTCTAAATACATTTGGACTGAATGCGGACATGTAAAAGGGAGCTCTAAACGTACTCTAGAGTTTGATTGATGTTTAATAACAAACTTCATTATTTTTCACTAGTTTCTACTACTAATTCTGCACTTTTTTCTTCAGCATATAAGTCTTTTGCTTCTTCTAAGACATCATCTGCATGTTGTTTTACAGTAGAAACAGTTGCGTCAATACCATCTTTTAATTTATAAGAAGTAGCGACCGCTTTAGCATATACATGCTTTGCGTCTTTGCTCGCTAATAGTTTTAATCCTAACGATCCAAATAAAACTCCTCCCGCAAATACACTTGATTTTTTAGCAAATTTTCCTAAACTAATAAGTTCTTTAATCATTATGATTACCTCCATTTTTTCTAATTAGAATTATTCAATTCTTATTATAGTATACCGATTTAAACTCCGACTTTCAATAATGAAAAATTTAAGATTCTGTTGGTCTCTTTCGCTTTCAAACTAAAAGCTACCTTGTTTTTCTACAAGGTAGCTTATTTTTTCTCTAACCAAAAGAATGCCTGTGGTAATTTTTCCTCAGCATTTCCAATAAAACATTTTCCATGTGCAAATAGAACATTGACAGGATTCCACGCTTTTATTTGTTGATAACACTTTTGAGCTGTTTCCTTATTAAAAAAGAATGTCATTCTTAAATCTCTTGGAGTATGCCCGTTTGGATACGCATTATCCCCTATTTTAAACAAGAAACGATGCAAACATGAACACTCTTCTCCAACTTCAATATTCTCAATTAAGTCCGTTAGAATTAACGTTTTACTCTTTTTGTGGAAAAATACTGACTCTTCTATAACGGCACTTCCTTCAAACGGAAGATAATCAATTTCATCTAGCCAACTAATGTCGATTGTTTTATCTAAGATTGTATAACTTTCAATGGATTGGAAGTTGTCAAAAATTTTCTCCAATCCTTTTGTCGCCCAAAGTTTCGCATTCGGATAGGCTTGACTCCACTCTTCCATATATACGTAATGCAATTTATTTGGAGCAACTATATGCTTCACATGACCTAGCTCATCGATTTCACTTCGCAACTGCGGTGTTAAATGAATAGGAGAATGAATCCATAAGTCATTATTTTCCAATCGCACCACTGTCATTCGAGTGCTAAATGGTACTTGAGTAATTTTAAAATTCATCTCTACAATTTCACCATCAACAATCCAGATATCCTCATCGATAGCCTTCAGCGTATACAATGGCTCATATAATTTCACTGAACATTTCATATAAATTCACCAATTTTTATAGACTAATACACTTCATAATTTGTAATCAATGGTGAGTTTTTCTTTAGAAGTTTTTGGAGCCGTTTATGGTATTGCGCAGGAAAAACCATATTTTTGGCACGCAATTCTCTTTCACGCAACACTTTTGCCACGTGATCCGCGAAGCTAAGACAGTTTCTCGTCCAACCATTATACGTCATGAACTTCGAACGATTGAATTTATAGAACACGGTGTCCATCTGTTGCGCCATAAAGTACACATACATTTCTTCAAAACGGTCAAACGTTGGATTATAGTAAATCGCTTCTCCCGTTGGACGCCACTGTGTCGTCGGCTCTAATATCTTCGCCAAGTACGCATGAATCTTATCCATCTGCTCATCCGTCACAGCAATCGTATAAATATGCAACGCTTTTTGGTAGTGGTTTTTACAAAAGAGCATATACTCCTCGCGCGGTGCCTTAATCAGAACACCTTCAGCAATCCAGCCACCTAGTTTTAAATTGGTCTCATCATAATTTCCATACGAATAAACAAACCCATCGATACATAAATCCACGTGCCCCAGCGGACCATTGCCGCGCTCAGCCACATGCACGAAAATCTCGAAACGACTCTTGGCAAGCGGCGGATACGGAATCGGATATGGGACAAACGGGTCCGGCATATTCACTTTCGGGAATGAGCGTAGTACTTTTCGTACAACCTTCTCCATTAATTTCTTCTCTGCCATCACAAACTCCTCACACTGTCAATAGGCCTATTGTAGCATAAATTCACGGTGTGTTCAGTTACTTTTTATAAAAAGTCCTTTCTTAATAAAATTTCATATTTTATATTGAACAGGTATTTTTAATTCAGCAGCACAGGTAAAATATAATGAGCGAAAAAGTAGTAGGAATATTAAACGATAAAATTATAAACCTTTTAAATCTCGATCCTGATTTGGAAGGAAAAGAAATTTTTCTTTCTTCTAAACGGAAAAAGCATATGAAAAAACATAAAAGAGAATTTTTGGATTTTGAAAAGAGTTTCAATGAAATACATCTGGTTATTAACGAGCCTAACTACGTTGGTTTACACCCAGATGGTCAATCCATTCAGTTCATTAAAGTGACAAAGGAAAATGTTCTGTTAGCTGTTAAATTAGACAAAGCTCTAGATGTAAGAACAATGTACGTTATTACCGATAATAAACTGCAAAACTATTTGAATAGTGGACGAATTAAAAAGTTTTAAGTATAATATATTTACAAAGAACATTGAGGATAGAACAGGCAGCTATCGCACCCTTGTGGTCTGAAAGAGATGTGGAAAGGTCACTCCACCAATGTTCACTTTGATAAAGCGGTCTTCGGACTGCTTTTTTTATTTTACGCAACAAAAAACCTCCCGTCAGAAACGGGAGGAAAAAAGGATAGAGTTTTATTTACTTGGGAGTAAATAATTCTTATTTGGGAATACAATTACTATAACCAAGTTTTATGAAGAAATTGTGACGTTTAATCCCAATTTTCTAGAAATTTAATACCCCAAAGATGCATGCATACCGGCAACGTAACCCGTTACAAAAGCTGCGGTGATATTGTACCCACCAGTGTACCCGTGGATGTCTAACAGCTCTCCGCAGAAATACAGTCCTTGGATTAATTTCGACTCTAAAGTTTTCGGGTTCACTTCTTTCAAATGAACGCCTCCACCTGTCACGAATCCCTTCTCAATCGGCAATGAGCCATTGACGGTAAATCGGAAATTCGTGAGGGCTTCTTTAATCTGTGCCCAGTTGGCTTCACTCAGACGATTGACCGCCGTTTGGTCACTAATCCCCACTTTCACTAGTAAAAACTCTACATATCGCTCAGGAAGTAACTCTTTCAAGTGATTTTTAATCGATTTTAGAGGCGATTCCTCCACAAACGCACGAAACTGTGCATCGAGTTCGGCGTCGCTCATGTCAGGCAAAGCATTCAGACTCATCACGACCTCCTTCTTGCCTTCTTTCTCCTGCACTTGATGCACGAAGCTTGAGCAACGTAAGACGGCTGGACCGCTCACTCCAAAATGTGTGAAAATCATATCCATCTGATGCGTCACAACAGGTTTTCCTTTGCCATTTAAGACACTAAGCGCCACATTGCGAAGCGACAACGCACGAAGCTCGCCCTTCTTGATGAACTCCTCGCCACTCGTTAGCGGAACTTCTGTGGCAAAGAGCGGTGTAATCGTATGGCCAGCTACTTTCGCGATACCATACCCGTCTCCTGTCGAACCCGTCTTCGGATAAGATTTCCCACCTGTCGCCAAGATAACCGCATCGGCTTCGAGTTGCTCGCCATTATCCAGCTCAACTACTCGCACGGCCCCATCGCTCAAACGAATCGTCTTCACTTTCACATTCGTACGCACTTGCACGCCTAATTTTTTGATTTCCTGAATAAACGTCTCCAGAATCGTCTTAGCCGAATCCGTCACTGGGAACATACGCCCGTGATCCTCTTCCTTTAATCGCACACCACGACTCTCGAAGAACTGAATAATATCCTGATTGTCAAATTGCGAAAAGGCACTATATAAGAAGCGGCCATTCCCCGGAATATGTTTCACGATTTCTTCTGGGGTACGACGGTTTGTCACATTACAGCGCGTTCCACCCGTGTGTAATAATTTCTTTCCAAGGGTTGGGTTCTTCTCAAGCAACACGACTTCAGCGCCATGCATCGCCGCACCGACCGATGCCATCAATCCGCTCGTCCCTCCACCAATAACAATAACTTTCATACTTGCCTCCAATTTTCTTTGTCCCAATC
>CALCML010000266.1 GCA_937967765.1 uncultured Carnobacterium sp. | reverse complement strand
CCCTTCAAACACAACGATGCCAGACGCTACGAGCACTGCTAGTATCCAGTAACTCATTGCGTCACAATCCTTTCCTCAAAGGACTCGAAGAGCTTCTTGCCAATGCCACGGACTTTCATCAGGTCTTCCTTCGTTTGAAACGAACCGTTCTTCTTGCGGTACTCGATAATCGCCTCGGCCTTTTTTTCGCCGACGCCCTTCAATGTCTTCAACTCTTCCACCGTTGCCGTATTTATATTCACTTTTCCTTCTTTAGATGTTTCTTTACTCGTTGCGCCTTCTGGAATTACCGCAGCTTCTTCTCCTATTTTTGGCACAACAATCACCATTTGATCTTCTACTCTTTGCGCCAAGTTCACTTTCTGGCTGTCTGCCTCTGCCGTCATCCCACCAGCCGCTTCAATCGCATCTTTTACTCGGTCTCCAGACTTCATTTGATAGACTCCTGGTTTTTTCACTTCTCCTTTAATATCAACGAAAATGACCGCTTCTTGCGTCGTACTTTCTTCCGTTTTCTCCGCCAACACTGTCGTCACTACCGCTTCGGTTTCTTCCACAGCTTCTTCTTTTTTAGGCACAAACACCCCTACACCCACCAATATTAGAAGCACTCCAGCGATAACAGCACCTTTGACAAACAAACTCCACGACTCCCATTTTTCTTTCCACTCACCAAAAAAAGCCATTTCTCTCACTCCTTAAAAAGATTTCTCCAATTAAAGATATGAGAAAAATGACTCATTGGTTATAGATTTTCAAGAATTTCAATCGCGTCTTGCAATGTCTTCACAGGATAGATTTTAATATCTGTTCCTAACTTTTCAGCCGCTTCTTTTACTTCTTCGTAGTTCGATTTAATATCTGGATAACGTGCACGCATTTCGTCCGTGATTTCATCGTCTGGGGCTAAGAAAACCGTCGCACCTGCTTCAATCGCAGCTACTAATTTCTTATCAATTCCACCGATACGTCCCACCGTTCCGTCTAATTCAATCGTTCCTGTTCCAGCAATGTTATGTCCGTTTTTCAAATGACTATTCGTAATTTGATTATAAATTTCGAGTGTAAACATCAAACCACCTGAAGGTCCACTCACACCATGTGGGTCAAATTCAACGGATGGGTCAGAAGTCACATCTTCATCCACTTCCCCGCCAAAGCCTAGACGGATACCACCAGTACGGCTATCCATTTTCAACTGACCGCTGATTGTCATTGTTGCATCATCACGTTTCACTTGAAGGACTAGCGTATGTCCTGGTTCAAGGCCTGCTAAATAGTCTTTTAAATCTTCAAAGCTCTCATCGGTATTTCCCGGGCTCTTCCCGTCAATCGTTTCGATAATATCTCCGACTTGTAACTTGTCACGGAAATTAGAGCTTTGATCCACACGTGTGACGAAAATACCATTTACATGTCGCTCGACAGTTTTCCCTGCGGCTTCAAAAGCTACACGAACCGCTGTTGAACGCGCATTGCGCATACTGAAATCTTGCAAGGCATCGAATTCTTCTGGCGTATAATCCCCAAATACCTCTTCAGACGGAACCATTTCATGGTGCTTCAAGAACTTCTTAAAGTACGTTAAAACGGTCGCCTGCTCGACATACACCGTCAGCACCCGGAGTGATCCTGGATCCTCATCTTTTGCTCCACTAATCGTTAAAAATTGGGATACTTCTTCTGCAGTCCCTGGCGATTCAATCACATACGGGATTGGAATCATCGCAACAATCGCTAATACAACGAAAATTAAGGCTGCAATAATAATCTTCTTAACCTTTGACATCTGTTATCTCCTCATCCATTTTTATTGTGCGTTCAGGCGCATCTTT
>CALCML010000265.1 GCA_937967765.1 uncultured Carnobacterium sp. | reverse complement strand
CAAGACTCTTATGATTGTCTTTTCTGACGGCTTCTTCACGTTCGATAAAGGCATGTTTCACGCCAGGTACGCGCTCTTGAATGATGTTGCGAATACGAGTTCCAGGATAATCAGGGTCCGTAAATACAATCACTTCACGCGTTTGGAGAGCCTTTTGAATGAGCGCAATCGTTTCTTCGTCAATCGCAGAACCGTTCGTTTCAATCGTCTCGATATCCGGATAGATTTCTCTCAAGCGTCTTGTATCGTCTCGCCCTTCTACGACAATGACTGGATTCATAACAAGCCTCTTTCTTCCATACGGAATAGCTTGATGGCATTTTGTGTCGTTTGAGCTGCCACTTCTTCCCAAGCAAGGCCGCGTTCTTTGGCAATCGTTTCAACCACGTAGCGCGTATAGCCAGGTTCGTTTCTCTTTCCACGGTAAGGCACTGGGGCTAAATACGGTGCGTCGGTTTCCACTAGCATACGGTCGAAGGGAACTAATTTTGCACATTCGCGTACTTGCGGCGCATTTTTAAACGTCGTCACACCACTAAAGGAAATATGCATGCCTAAGTCCAAGAAACGCTTCATAAACTCCACGTCCCCATTATAACTATGCATAATGCCCCCGATATCTTGAATGCCTTCTTCTTTTAGAATCTTGTAGCAATCTTCAGTCGCATCGCGGTTATGAATCACAATCGGCAATTTCATTTCTTTAGCAATCGCAATTTGGCGACGGAACACCTTATCTTGTTCCTCGGGCGTTGAATCTTTCCAATAATAATCCAGACCCATTTCCCCCATCGCGACCACTTGCGGATGCGTCAAGCGTTCTTGTAACCACTCTTCGATTTCAATATTGTACTGGTAAGCTTCGGTTGGATGCCATCCGATAATCGAAACCACTTCTTTGAACTCCTCGCTAAGCTCTAGGCTACGCGTAATCGTGTCCGTATCGAATCCCACCACCGCAAAGCGCGTCACGGCTAGTTCCTTTGCACGTGCGATGACCTCTTTTTCTTCACCTTCAAACGCAGATACATTTAAATGCGTATGCGTATCAAAAATCATAATTTCGCCTCTTATCTTGTTGCGCCATTTAAGAATGGGTTTGTCGCAATTTCATCTTTTAGCGTTGTTGGTTCCCCGTGTCCTGGGAAAATCACTGTTTCAGCAGGTAATGGCAATAAGTATTTGTGGATGCCTGCCATTAACTCTTTATGGCTTCCGTATGGGAAATCACTGCGTCCAACGCTGCCTTTAAACATCACGTCTCCGCCGATGACGAATCCATTTTCTTTGAAAATGAAGATCGTTCCACCAGGTGAATGTCCTGGAATATGAGCTAATTCTGGTTCAAAGCTTCCAATTTTCCATTTACCCATTTCTTTAGGGAAATAACCGTCCGCTGGCTTAGTCGTAATATTTTCGCCAGAGTAGTATGAACGGTTCAATTCAGGATCGTGTAAAAATACTTTCTCCAACTCGTTCATATACATTGGAATATTGTACTCCTCACGAAGCGCATCAACGGCTCCGATATGGTCTCCGTGCGCATGTGTTAATACAATCGCAACAGGCTTCAATCCTTCTTCTTTAATTAGCTCTTTAATGTCCTCGGCTTGAGCACCTGGGTCAAAAATCACTGTTTCTTTATTCTCATCAATTAAAAAGTAGACATTTTCTTCTAAACGTCCTACTGGAATGCTTAATAACTCCATTTGGTTTCCTCCTTTAGGTCTCCTCTTAACTCTACATAAAATAGTGAGTTCTTGCAATCAAAAAACGCCCAAGCATCACGCCCGGACGTCTGTTGATTAATCATTGATTAATTTTTTCAAATCGATGGCTTTGTTTAATGCCGTCATCAACGGAATACCCGCTAATAATACGACGATTTCGCCAAAGAATGTTTCACCATAGCTTAACCAGAATGGTAATTCTAGCGCTAAGTTCAATTCAATCGCTACTAAGAAGATCATCACACTGAAGACACCTGCTAAAACAAACATACGTGTTTTAACGTCTTTCACTGATTTGAAAATCAATGCGCTGATAGCGAATGAAATAATAGAATGTCCTAATCCGAATACTAAGTCATACCAACCTAGACCAGACGCTGACATAAATACTGAGTTGACAAGTAATACACCGGCAACCACACCGATTCCGTATTTTTTGTCAAAAGCGAATAAGTGGTTCAACATTTCCGCAATACGGAATTGAATATTTCCAAATGACATAAATGCTGTTAATGATGTTACGACCACATATAGCGCTGCGACGATTGCGTTAATCACAATCAATTTTGTTTTTTTATTTTGCATGTTACTGCCTCCTAGTTTTTTATTGAGGGATGGTTTCGAACCTCATCGGCAAAAAAATCGCCACGAGCTATTGTACTACAAACCGTTTCAGATTGGTAGTCATAGCTTTAAAAAAATAGAGCAACTGAATGATTTTCCAGTTGCTCCATGCTTTGTTACCATTTTTCTCTGCCTACAGGTTCAAATAATAATACTTTTTCGGCTGTAGGTTCTCCCTCATACTCTGCAAACAAGTCTTGAATGGTTACTTCTACATCCTTACAGTCATCCATTTCTTTCTTTTTTAAATCATCCATTACTCAAACCTCCTTTTTCGCCTTTATCTTACCATAAAAGCTGTCACCCTTCTCCAATATAGTCTTTGAATTTCTTCTTGCAGCGCTTGTGAGCTCCCTTGATGGATGTGACCGATTTATCGAAATGGTCCGCCATCTCCTCAAAAGTCGCACCATCCAACACCCCTAAAAACACATCCCTTTCAAAGCGGGAAAGGTGGTGGAAATATTCCTCTGCCTCTTCATGCAGTAGCACTTGCCGCTCGCACGAATCCACCGACGCCGAGAGCAAGGCGAGTTCCGCCTTTTCCCCGCGAACGACTAACTCATGGGGGATGAGCCGCTGCCTGTGTTCCCTGCGCAGGCACTCCACAGCCAGATTCTTCAGACATCTCTGGTAGTAGCCAGCAAACGAGACGGCATGGTTCTCATCGTATTTATGCACCGCCCGAAGCATCATGATCCGGGCCTCCTGCGCAAAATCGTCCTGGTCCATTTCATGAAAAAAATAATGGTGATGAATGCTCATAATCAATGGATCAAAACGCCTCAATAATTCGGTTATCGCTTCCTCCTCATCCTCCTTTGCTAAATGGACAACCTCTGCTAACCCTTTTTCTTCCATAAATTATCCTCCTAATTTAGTGTCAGCTCTAGTATATCCGCAGAAATACACAAAAAACCTTGTCTTTCTCATAGAAAAACAAGGTTAAAGATGAATTGTTCGAATCGTTTGTTTTGAAAAGTAACTGTCGGATTAATTCCTGCCCTTTCTTCAAAGCGCAATAAACCTATTCTTTTTCTCCGACCTTCTTGAAATAATGAACGCCATACGTTTGGAAGAAATCGACTTTCAATTGTACAAATCGTTTCAAATCGCGTAATAACTGGTATAACTGCGCACGTTTTTCGAATTCACGACGCGTTTGTGGCAGTGGCCGTTCGCGAAATTGTTCCAACAAGTCTTCAATCTCATCGATTAATTGACTCGCCGTATTTTGTTCTGCCAACTGCTGTGCGGTCTGTTTAAACATCTCCGACAGAATCGCCATCTCTTCTCCATCCCAGCGGAATTCATTTAAGTTAGCGGCCATGATTTCCAAGAGTTTACTTTGATCGCGACGCATCTCAAAATATTGATAATCGTAAGTGACTTCTTTGGTTAAATGATTTTCTGCTTCAAGCCGGACATATTCGCGTGCCTCGCTCAATTTTTCCTTCAACAGCTGAAGCACTTCGCCATCATTTTTTCCATTTCCAATCGTCAGGAAGCCCGACATTTTCAAGAGAACCTCACGCATTTTATCCTCGATTTCCTCTCGGACACGTTCGATTTCTTGGCGATACGACGGCATATACCAGTTCAGTAAAATCGCTACGCCTGCCCCAATGGTGACAAGCAAGAGTTCATTGACGAAGAGTTCAAAAGTGAGTTGTTGCTGCGTCCAAAGATGAATCACAAGGACGGTACTTGGCGCCACACCGATGTCCACTTTTAAGAGATACGCTAAAGGAATGTAGCAAAAAAGATACAACCCGAAACTCGTGACGTCGAATCCAAAAACAGCGAATATCCCCATTCCAATCACAAGCGCTAAAACGGCTGCCGCAAGCCTCTGACCGGTTGCCGCAAGCGAAACTTTCTTCGTGTCCATGACGCTAAGAATCGCAATAATAGCTGCTGCGGATGGTGTCGTTAAATGCAGGGCCTGTGCCACGAGTAGCGCCACAAATGCCGATACAATGACCTTTGCAATTTTAAGCTTCATGCCTTTCTCCTTTCATGACTCTATCTTTTACCACACTATGTCCTTCAAGCGTTAGTAGCGCGCGTTTTCGCTCCACGCCTCCTGCATAGCCTGTTAATGCTCCTGTTGTGGCTACGACGCGGTGGCACGGTACAAAGAGACTGATTGGGTTTCTTCCGATGGCTGTCCCCACCGCACGCGAGGACGTCTTTCGCCCTAGCTTTTCGCCGACACGTTCGGCCACGTCTTTATACGTCCACACGGTTTGATAGGGGATTTCTGTCAAGACGGCCCACACCGCTTTTTGGAAGGCTGTCCCTCCTACAAATGCAATCGGCACGGTTGAAGTTACATCGTCCGCTCCTTGGAAATAGTCCTCCAGCGCCTGTTTCACAGTCTTCCACAACGGCAACGAATCGTCCCATACTGCGTCTTCCACAAAGGCACACTCGTATTTTTGCCCTTCAAACCATAATCCCGTCAACGACTGAGCGTCGCTGGATGCAATTACAGTTCCTACTGGTGTTTCTATCTTCGTTAAAACCGACATAGCGCACTCCCCTCGTTTTTCATTACAAATCTATTTTTCTATTATATAATATTTTC
>CALCML010000264.1 GCA_937967765.1 uncultured Carnobacterium sp. | reverse complement strand
TCGGGCCGGTGAAGAGTAGCTTGATTGCCGCTGTCGAACCGATTTCTGCAGTATTCTTCGCCTTCCTCATTATGAACGAGCATTTCTTTGCGATTGACTTTGTCGGCATGGCGATGATTCTAGCAGCCGTGGTCCTCATCTCGGTCAAAGACTTAATCAAAGAACGTCGAAAAAAAGAACAAGGCGTGCTGGACTAGAAACAATAGACTGAAACACTTGCAGTGAGAACGCTGCAGGTGTTTTTCTTTTGCGGAAAAAGGGAGCTGTGAATGGTTGAAAGTGCCATCCAAGCCTTCGTAGTAGGAGTGCCAATGAAATGGTTAGCAGCCTCACTCGAAGTCAGCGCACTCTTTATCTTTCGTGAAAGTAAAGAAGCTAGTTACCTCAAAGAAAACCAATAACAAATCAAAAAAATAAAGGATCTTAGTCTTGTACAATACAGAACTAAATCCTTTGCTTCAATAAATTGCCGAACTTTTTGGAGTCAGTACATTGTTCTTTCATTCTTTTTTATGAAACAGTTGTTATAACAAATTCATTTTATGACACATTTTTTTTGCCAAAATTTGAGTTTTTTAATCTACATGAGTATTGTATGATAAATTCATCAAATAAGGAGTGCGTTTTTCAGATGCTGGGGAACGTCATTCTATAATAAAGGAGAAGAAAAATGTCAAACAAATCTTTTAAAGTGAGACTCCAAAAACTTGGAACAACACTTTCGAATATGGTCATGCCAAATATCCCTGCCTTAATCGCTTGGGGAGTCTTAACGGCATTAGTAATTCCAAACGGGTACCTTCCAAATGAAGAATTAAGTAAGATGGTATCCCCAATGTTAACTTACGTCATTCCACTTCTAATCGCGTTTACAGGTGGATTCAATGTATACGGACATCGTGGAGGTGTTGTCGGTGCTGTTGCTTCATTCGGGGCAGTTGCTGGATCTACAGTGCCAATGATTATCGGTGCGATGATTATGGGACCTTTTACAGCTTGGTTAATGAAGAAATTCGACCAAACAGTACAACCAAAAATCAAACCTGGTTTTGAAATGTTAGTAAATAACTTCTCTGCAGGTTTCCTTGCATTTGGTATGATGCTTCTTGCCTTCTATTCAGTTGGACCAGTTGTTGCGAACTTAACAACATTAGTAGGGCAAGGTGTAGATACATTAGTTACACTTAAATTATTACCATTAGCAAACATCATTATTGAACCAGCTAAAATCTTATTCTTAAACAATGCGTTAAACCACGGAATCTTTACTCCAATTGGAACACAACAAGTAGTAGATGCTGGTAAATCAATCCTATTCTTACTTGAAGCAAACCCTGGACCAGGTCTTGGTATCTTACTTGCATTTGCGTTCTTTGGAAAAGGTTCTGCAAAATCATCTTCATGGGGTGCAATGTTAATTCACTTCGTTGGTGGGATTCATGAAATCTACTTCCCATACGTAATGATGAAACCAGCAATGTTCCTTGCTGTTATCGCAGGTGGTGTATCTGGTACATTCACATTCCAATTATTAGGAGCAGGATTAACTTCAGCTGCTTCACCAGGTTCAATCATCGCAATCTTAGGAATGGCGCCTAAAGGATTTATGCCTCACTTAGTTGTGTTAGCCGGTGTACTAGTCGCTGCTGCTGTATCATTTGTAGTAGGTTCATTCATTTTAAAACTCGACAATTCAGAAGAAGAATCACTTGAAGCTGCTCAAGCCGCTACTACAGCTGCAAAAGCACAAGCGAAAGGACAAGCTGTTGTTGCTTCACCTGAATTTTCAACAATCTCTACTGACTCAGTAAAACGTATTATCTTTGCATGTGATGCTGGAATGGGAAGCTCAGCAATGGGTGCTTCACTTCTTCGTAACAAAATTCAAAAAGCAGGTTTTGAAAATATTCCTGTAACAAACCAAGCTATCTCAACGCTTGAAGATACAGATTACACATTAATTGTCACTCAAGAAGAACTAGCAGACCGTGCTGCACAACGTACGCCAAGAGCGATTCACGTAGCTGTTGATAACTTCTTAACATCACCAAAATACGATGAAATCGTAGCACAATTAACAAACGGAACTGTTCTTCCTGCTGAAACAGCTGCACCAGCACAAGAAGATGCAACAGTTGACTTAAACTTTGTCGATGAAGTTGTCTTTGCCTATGACAAAGCTGAAGGTTCTGCAACAATGGGTCGTGAAACATTACAATCGATCTTCCGTGCAAATGATGTGAAGATTCCAGTTGTAACAGTTCCATTTGAAAAATTAGCAGAACATAACGCTAAAAATATCATGATTGTTACAACGATTGCACAACAATCACAAGTACAAGCAGCTGCACCAAATGCGCAATTATTAGTAGTCGATAGTGTTGTGACAACACCAGAGTATGATAAATTAATTGCTCGCATGCACAAATAATTAAAAGATTTCTCGATAAAAGAGTATAATGAAGATATGTTATTTACAAATCGAGAAGAACAATTGATTAAAGCCTTCCTGGAACTCGGGAAACTTTCCGTAAAAGAAATGATGGAACTCTTAAAGGTTTCAACGAGAACGGTTTATCGGACTATCTCTGATTTAACCCTTAGCTTGGAACCTTTAGGAATCCAACTGATTAAAGAGGGGAAAAAATACTATCTAGAAGGAGACTTACAACGCTTAGAGAGTGAGAGCATCACCATGAGCAGCACTCCGACAGATCGGTTATTACACCTCACATATCTCTTACTTAGTGAAGAGAGCCCTATTACGAATGAGGAGCTCCAAGAGCGCCTCTTCGTTTCAAATGTAACGATTATTCAGGACATTGCATTGATTGAGAAGCGATTAGCGCATTTCAATCTGACACTCAACCGCCAAAAAGGATATATGATTCAAGGAGATAACTGGCAAAAGAGGAGAGTGTTAGCAATCGTCCTGTCTAATGCTATTTCTGTACAGGAATTTGCGAACGGGCAATGGGAAGGATTTAGTCATTTAGAGAAGAATACAGTTAGCCTGTGCAAAAAGGCCTTAGAAGGACAAATCACCGCTCTTGGGAAATTAGATCCAAAAATCAAGGAGTTCTTAACCTTTTTATTAGCGTTAGCGGATAATCGGTTAAGCCCGAAAACGGTTAGTGGCATCTCCAAAGATGCGCTCACCATTTCGCAAACGATCTTTAAGGAGCTTAGTGATGAAGCGTCACCACGATTTTATAATCTACAAGAGATCGTGTCGTTTGCCAAAATTATCGATGAAACGGTACTAAAGAGACAGGAAGTTCCTCTTTATCGTGAACGCTTTGATAGTGAATTCTACTACAGCGTCAGCCAATTAATCGACAGCGTTTCGCGCTTTACGAAAATTGATTTTATTCGTGATAAAGCCCTCTTTACGTTTCTCTTTCATCACCTAAAGCTGGCCTTAGCCGTACCAGTCTTATATCCAGAAGGCTCGTCTTATCATGTGGCATTTCTAGTTACTAAGAAGAATGCGTATCTTAATGATATTGTCAGTCTCGTTGTTCGCGATATCTTCCCAAGTTACTTGAACAGTGAGTACGAACATTCTCTCATTACGTTGCATTTTGCTTCGAGTTTAAGAAGAAGTCCGGATATCTATCCGATTCGCGTCTTACTCGTGACGGATGAACGACCACTGATGACGAACTTACTGATTACAAAAATCCAAAGTATTGCGCCGTTTGTGGGACAAATCAAGGTGGTCTCTAGTAGCGAGCTCGAGGGAGTTGACTGTCAAGCTTATGATTACACACTGTCGACAAAGCCAGTGGTGGGATACCAGTTTGATACCATTTCCGCCTTTCCTTCTGCAAAGGAAATTCTGGAATTACAAGAGTGCTTACAACGAGTTCAAGAAAATATCACAGTTCGCCGTACGGAACGTCCTGTTGAAACGATTGCGTTTGATTTACAGGCGTACCTACAAGCTTCGAGCAAGCTGCTAAAGAACTTCAGATTGATGCATGTTCAAAATGCAGCGACCTTTGAGAAGACCGTCTTCCAACTCATCCAGAGCTTACAACTGGTGAATGGAGCAGACTATTTGGCGGATAAGTTACTGAGACGCTTTGAAGAGAGTCCACTTGCGATTCCTAATACGAACCTGGCACTGCTGCATACACAGTCGCATACAGTTTTAGAAAGTCACTTTGTCGTTATCGACTTAGAACAAGCTGTTGAAGCCAAATCCATGACGCACGGCAGGGAACAGGTTAAACGAATTCTAGTGATGTTAACGAAATTGGATGAGAGTGAAGAAGTGAGAAACTTGATGACAGCGATTAGCCAGTCCATTCTTGAAAATAATCTCTATACTGAAATCTATCGTACGGGGAATCAAGAAATCATCTATCACTTATTGAATACCATATTCAACGAAAAAATTAAGAAATTGGAGAATTAACCATGGAATTTCAGGAAAAACTAATTAAATTGAATCAAGCTTTTGAGAACAAAGAAGAAGCCATTCGTTACTGTGGACGCTTGCTTGTTGAAGCAGGCCATGTCAATGAAGCCTATGTGGACGCAATGGTTCAAAGAGATGCAGACTTATCTGTTTATATGGGAAACTTCATTGCAATTCCACATGGAACAGATGCAGCTAAAAAAGAAGTGAATTCTTCAGGAGTTGCGATTGTTCAAGTTCCTCGAGGAGTGAACTTCGGAACGCAAGAAGATCCAAAAGTCGTGACCGTATTATTCGGAATTGCTGGACTTGGAGACGAACACTTAGAAATCATCCAAAAAATCTCAATCTTCTGTGCAGACGTGGATAACGTTGTGAAATTAGCGGATGCACAATCGGTTGAAGAAGTTATTCGCTTATTAAATAATGTAGAGTAAGGAGTCATCAAATATGAAAAATGCAGTACATTTTGGCGCAGGAAATATTGGCCGTGGATTTATCGGAGAATTGTTATTTGAAAATCACTTTTCAATCACATTCGTTGACGTCAACGAAAGAATCATTGACGCCTTAAATGAACGTGGTGCTTACGAAATCGAGATTGCTGAAGAAGGACAACGCCATATTGCCGTATCGAACGTGCGTGGAATTAATAATGCTAAGAATCCAGAAGCAGTCGTAGAAGCCGTTGCTAAGGCAGACTTAGTGACAACAGCCATCGGACCAAATATCTTACCATTCATTGCAGAACTTATCGCAAAAGGAATTGAACAACGCCGTGTTAGTGGAAATACAACTCCAGTTGATGTTCTAGCATGTGAAAACATGATTGGCGGTTCTCAATTCTTATACGAAGAAGTCAAAAAATACTTAAGTGAAGAAGGCCTTGCCTATGCGGAAGAATTTGTCGGCTTCCCGAATGCAGCTGTAGACCGTATCGTTCCAGCGCAAACGCATGAAGACCCACTCTTTGTGGTGGTGGAACCTTTCAATGAATGGGTGGTTGAAACAAGCCGTATGAAAAACCCATCTCTTCAATTAGAAGGAGTACATTACGAAGAAGATCTGGAACCATTCATCGAAAGAAAATTATTCTCAGTGAACTCAGGACATGCGACTTCAGCATATACAGGCGCACACTACGGTTCTAAGACAATCCTTGAAGCTCTTCAAAATCCAACTGTAAAAGAAAATGTAGAAGCCGTTCTTGCAGAAATCAGAAGTCTTCTTATCGCTAAATGGGGCTTTGACGAACAAGCCTTAAAAGACTACCATAAAGTCATTATTAGTCGTTTCGAAAATCCATTTATCGTGGATGACGTTACTCGTGTGGCAAGAACACCAATTCGTAAATTAGGATATGACGAACGCTTCATCCGTCCTATCCGTGAATTACGTGAACGTGGACTTTCATATGACAACCTATTGAAGACTGTTGCGTATGTCTTTGATTATAAAGATGATAGCGATCAACAATCCGTTGAGTTGCAAGCATTGCTCGCACAAAAACCTCTTGCGGAAGTTGTCAAAGAAGTGACAGGCGTGAGTGAAGAAGCGCTCGTTTCTCAAATTGTAACTTCTGTTGAACAAGTCGTATCTTTCTAATAGAATCACCATTCATATAACAAATAAAGGAATCAAGTGCATCACTGCTTGATTCCTTCTTTTATTACTAGGAATATCATTTCTGATTGAGGGATGAAATATGATATACTAGTAGCTATTCTTAGAGGTCGGAGGACGTATCATTGTCTTATTTAATGGAAATATTACCAAGCTTATTACACGGAGCAGTGACGACATTAGAAGTGTTCGCACTCGTGCTCATCTTCTCGATTCCGCTGGGCATTCTCATTGCCTTTGCGATGCAACTCAAATGGAAGCCACTCAACTGGTTTATCCATATCTATATCTGGGTGATGCGTGGGACGCCACTGTTATTACAACTTATCTTTATTTATTACGTCTTGCCAAGTGTCGGCATTCGTCTAGACCGACTCTCAGCAGCGCTCATTGCCTTTACGCTCAACTATGCAGCGTACTTTGCGGAGATTTTCCGCGGGGGGATCGATACGATTCCAAAAGGGCAGTATGAAGCAGCGAAGGTGTTGAAATTCACGCCCGGAGCAACGATTCGCTATATCGTTCTTCCACAAGTGACGAAGATTGTCTTGCCAAGTGTCTTCAATGAAATCATGAGCCTTGTCAAAGATACGTCTCTTGTGTACGCGCTTGGAATCTCAGACCTTATCTTGGCGAGCCGTACCGCAGCCAACCGCGACGCCAGCCTCGTTCCGATGTTTCTAGCAGGGGCGATCTACCTCATCGTTATCGGGATTGTGACGCTTGTGGCGAAACGCATTGAAAAGAAATTTAGTTATTATAAATAGGAGGACAAGCAAATGTTAGAATTACGCAATATTAGTAAACGTTTCGGCGATAAACAAATCTTGTCCGATTTCAACCTAACCATTCACGAAGGAAAAATCTTGGCAATCGTTGGACCTTCAGGAGGCGGGAAAACGACCTTACTGCGCATGTTAGCAGGCCTAGAAAAAATCGACTCTGGAGAAGTGTTCTATAACGGAGAATCCCTCGCGCTCGATGAACTCTCAAAGCGCCAATTGCTTGGATTTGTGTTCCAAGATTTTCAATTGTTCCCACATTTATCCGTATTAGAAAACTTAACGATTTCACCCGTGAAAATGAACGGAATGTCGCAAGAAGAAGCCGATACAAAGACACGCGCGCTATTAGAGAGACTTGGACTAGCTGGACATGAGGATGCCTTCCCGTATTCACTCTCAGGAGGGCAAAAACAACGGGTGGCCCTAGCACGTGCGATGATGATTGATCCTGAAATCATCGGTTACGACGAACCAACATCGGCGCTTGACCCAGCCCTTCGCTTAGAAGTCGAGAAGTTAATCCTCCAAAACAAAGAACTCGGAATGACGCAAATCGTCGTCACCCACGATTTAACCTTTGCGGAAAACATCGCGGACGAATTATTGACGTTCGAACCGAAATAGGAGGCCGCTATGAAGAAACGAAAAGGAATCCTAGGGCTTTTGGCGCTTGTAGGGGCATCGGTAATGAGTCTTGCAGGCTGCACGCAACTCGCAAGTAATCCAAAGGTCGATAACTGGGATAAATATCAACAACAGCATAGCATCACGGTCGGTTTCGATAATACCTTCGTTCCGATGGGCTTCGAGGAGAAGAATGGCAACTATGCCGGTTTTGATATCGAACTCGCCCAGTACGTGTCGAAGAAACTGGGCATCACGGTGAAGTTCCAACCGATTGACTGGGACATGAAGGAAACGGAACTCCAAAACGGTACGATTGACGCCATCTGGAATGGGTATTCGGCGACAGACGAACGCCGCGAGAAAGTGGCCTTCACGATTCCCTATATGCAAAATACGCAAATCTTGGTCGTAAAAAAATCGAGTGGCATTCACTCCGTAGAAGACATGACAGGGAAAGTCCTTGGAGCACAAAACGGGTCTTCGGGGATGTTGGACTTTGAAGAACATCCAGAAGTGTTGAAGAACCGTGTCAAAGGCGGGGATGCTGACCAATACCAAAGCGTGAACGAGGCCATTATCGACTTGAAGAATGACCGTATCGACGCCTTACTCATCGACCGTGTATACGCGGACTACTACCTCACAACAGAAGGGATTGCGGGCGAGTACGACACCATTCCTTCAGGATTCGAGAGTGAATCCTTTGCGGTAGGGGTACGGCCTGCCGACAAGAAGCTACTCGAAGCGCTGAACCAAGCCTTCAAGGAACTCTATCAAGAGGGCATCTTCCAACAAATCAGCCAGAAATGGTTTGGCGAGGATGTCGCAACCCCAGAAGTAAAAGGGCAAGAATAATTGAATAACAAAAACGATTGCTGGACGGAAGGCACGCCTTCCAGAAGGCGATTTTTTGTGCAAAAAAAAAGCCACTCCGAGGAGTGACTGGATACTGCTAGTTAGTCTTCAATTAATTCATCGACAGAAGTAGTGGAGTGTTGAAGCTTTCCAGAAAGAATGTCGCGTGCTTCTTCAAGAGCTAGTTCTGTTTGTTCATTATAACGAGTCTGTTCAACTGGAAAAGGAATGCCACCATGTAGGATGGATGCTTCTAAAAAGAGAGTGACTGCTTCTTCTAGAGTCATACCCAGACTAGAAAATAGGGCTTCTGCTTGTTCTTTTAGACTGGAGTCAATTTGTAGCGTATGGATTTCAGACTTTGCCATCTTAAGACCTCCTAAATATCTTTGACACTATCGTATTGAAAAAAGAAGTGAAATGCAAAATATAAATAGAACCTTTTCTAGAAAACAAAAAAGGTTAGGATAAAAACTCAAAAACATAGAAAATAAGATTGATAAAACGTTTTCAAAAATGTACACTGGAGATGTAGAAAAGTTCACGTAAAGGAGAGAAAACCATGAAAAAATTAGAAGGAAAAGTAGCACTCATCACTGGA
>CALCML010000263.1 GCA_937967765.1 uncultured Carnobacterium sp. | reverse complement strand
GTCAAAATAGAGTGGTACCACGACAGACATCGTCTCTTATGCGTTTAGCATAAGGGGCGTTTTTATTTTATAAGGAGGTTTCAAATGAAGAAAATTATAGCGATGCTCATCGTGCTTGTCGGCTTCTTAGCAGCATGCACGAATCAAGTAACAACAGAAAATAGTACAGGTTCGGCTGTGTTAGACCGAATTTATTCCAAAAAGAAAATCGTCATCGGAACGACAGCGGACTACCCACCGTTTGAATGGCATTATATTAATGACGGTAAAGACTCTGTTGTCGGAATCGATATTGATATCGCCAATGCCATAGGTGAAGCGCTTGGGGTAGAAGTAGAAATTCGAGAGATGGAATTTAACTTCTTGATTGCTGCAATGAAGTCTGGGAAAGTTGACCTCGTTCTTGCAGGAATCACGCCAACAGAAGAGCGTAGTAAGGAAGTGGCATTCACGAATATTTACTACGACTCTCATATGGTAGCGGTCGTGAAGAAGACAGATGCCGATAAGTTTACGTCAATTGATAGCTTCAATGGCGCAAATGTCGGAGCGCAAAAAGGGACCTCTCAAGAAGGCATTGTAAAAGATACATTGACGGGCGCAACGCTAACGTCACAACCTAAAAATCCAACCTTGATTTTAGCCTTGCAACAAGGAAAACTCGATGCGGTGATTATGGATAATATTGCAGCGGATGAATTCGTAAAGGCGAATTCGGATTTAACCGTTGCTTCGGTAGAAATCCCAAGTGAAGATGCCGGGACTGCCGCGGTGGCGCAAAAAGGAAATGAAGTGTTTGTACAAAAAGTACAAGAGGTGCTCGATCATTTAGAGTCTTCTGGGAAACTAAAAGAATCGATTATTCGCAATACGAATTTAATGTCAGAATAGAAAGAAGGAAAAAGAATGGAATTAATCATTAAATATTGGCCACTGTTTCTCGAAGGGGCAACGACAACCGTGTTACTGTCATTCTTCTCTGTAATTGTTGGGGTTGGATGTGGAACGTTAATGGCGCTGGCAAGACTTAGCTCGAACAAGTTCTTGTCAAAAGCAGCGAAAGTCTATATCGACATTATTCGTGGAACGCCACTTCTTGTGCAATTGTACTTAGTGTATTTTGGACTCGCGACCGTTCTTGATTTAAACGACTTTGTTTCAGGAGTCATTGCCGTGTCCGTGAATACGACAGCCTATATCGCTGAAATCATCCGTAGTGGGATTCAATCGGTGGATAAAGGGCAAATGGAAGCCGCTCGTTCAATGGGGATGCCGAAACGAATGGCGATGCGTCAAATTATCTTGCCACAAGCGATGAAAAATATTTTACCAGCCATCGGGAATGAATTTGCGACCTTAATTAAAGAAACATCGATCGTCTCTTTAATCGGTATTCACGATTTAATGTACAGCTCGGATACCGTTCGTGGGGCAACCTTTACCGTATTTATCCCACTGTTAATGACGGCGTTCTTATACTTCGTCATGACAACGACAATTGCATTCTTTATGGACAAACTAGAAAGGAAGTTACAAGCCAGTGATTAGAACAGAAGAGATTAAAAAACAATACGACGACAAGCAAGTTTTAAACGGAATTTCCACTCATATTGAACAAGGGGAAGTGCTCGTGATTATCGGTCCTTCTGGATCAGG
>CALCML010000262.1 GCA_937967765.1 uncultured Carnobacterium sp. | reverse complement strand
TGTAAAATAAAGAGGTAACTACAATAAAAAAGGGGTATTGACAGATGAGCTCAATTTACAATGATGATAGTTTAACACTACATACAGACCTATACCAAATTAACATGATGAAAACGTATTGGGAAACAGGCGTTTATGAGAAAAAAGCAATTTTCGAAGCGTATTTCAGAAAATTACCATTTGAAAATGGATACGCGATTTTTGCGGGACTAGAACGCATCGTTCGTTACATTGAACAATTACGTTTCTCAAAAACAGATATTGAATACTTACGTGGACTTGGACACTATCCAGAAGAATTCTTAACATACTTAGAAAACTTCGAATTCAAAGGAAGCATCCGCTCTGCAGTAGAAGGGGAACTCGTTTTCGCGAACGAACCACTTGTACAAGTAGAAGGAACGCTTGCTGAATGCCAATTAATCGAAACAGCGTTATTAAATATCGTTAACTTCCAAACTCTTATCGCAACAAAAGCGAGCCGTGTACGTATGGTTTCAGGAGACGATCCAGTATTAGAATTCGGAACTCGTCGTGCGCAAGAATTAGATGCGGCAATTTGGGGAACACGTGCAGCGTACATCGGTGGATGTGATGCGACAAGTAACGTTCGTGCCGGCAAGATGTTTGGCATTCCAGTTTCTGGAACACATGCCCACTCATTAGTACAAGCGTACCGTGATGACTACAAAGCGTTTAAAGCGTATGCTGAGAGTCACCGTGACTGCGTGTTCTTAGTGGATACGTATGATATCTTGAAATCTGGTGTTCCAAATGCTATCCGTGTAGCCAAAGAATTCGGCGACAAGATTAATTTCTTAGGCGTTCGTATCGACAGTGGTGACATGGCTTATATGTCGAAAAAAGTTCGTCAACAATTAGACGAAGCTGGATTTACAAAAGCGAAAATTTACGCATCAAGTGACTTAGATGAAAAAACAATCCTTAACTTGAAGATGCAGGGTGCTAAAATTGACGTTTGGGGAATTGGTACTCGTTTAATTACAGCATATGACCAACCAGCGCTTGGCTGTGTGTACAAGCTTGTAAGTATCGAAGACGAAAACGGCGTAATGGTGGATACAATGAAGATTTCAAACAATGCTGAAAAAGTATCAACACCTGGTAAGAAACAAGTATGGCGTATTACACGTAACTCAGATGGAAAATCTGAAGGGGACTACATTGCATTATGGGATGAACGTCCAGATCAATTAGACGAACTCTTTATGTTCCATCCAGTCTACACTTATATCAATAAAACAGTGACAGACTTTACTGCGCGTCCAATTTTACAACCGATTTTCAATAACGGAAAATTAGTGTATGAATTACCAACACTTCAAGAAATTAAGAAGTACAAAAACGAGCAAATCGAAGCGCTATGGGACGAATACAAACGTATCTTGAACCCAGAGCAATATCCAGTCGACCTCTCTCAAAAGACATACGACCAAAAATTGGCAAGTATTGCGGAAATCAGAGAAGAAGTGCGTCTTAAATCAGAACAGTTGGCCAAAGAAAACGCAAAGTAAGGGGAACGTTATGAGACCATTACAACAAAAAATTATCGAAACGCTTCGTGTGAAACCAGTGATTAATCCTGAAGAAGAGATCCGTAAAACCGTCGATTTCTTAAAGGCATATCTTGTAAAGCATCCCTTCTTGAATGGGTATGTCCTTGGGATTAGTGGCGGACAAGATTCAACGCTAGCTGGGAAACTCGCACAAATGGCGATTGATGAATTGAACGAAGAACAAGACCAAAAAGTGTATCGTTTCTATGCCGTGCGCCTTCCTTATGGGATGCAAGCAGACGAACAAGATGCGATGGACGCGATTGCCTTTATGAAGGCAACAGATGTGCTTCGCGTGAACGTGAAGGATGCGGTAGATGCGTCTGAGCGCAGTATTGAAGCCTTAGGAATGGAAATTTCAGACTTCAATAAAGGAAATATCAAGGCGCGTGAACGCATGGTGGCTCAATATGCGATTGCTGGCCAAACAGGTTGTGCCGTTATCGGAACAGACCATGCGGCAGAATCGGTAACAGGTTTCTATACGAAATTCGGTGACGGGGCTGCAGATATCACTCCATTATGGCGTCTTAATAAACGCCAAGGTCGTGCGATGTTACAAGTGCTAGGTGCTCCTGAGCATTTATACTTGAAAGCTCCAACGGCAGATTTAGAAGAGGATCGTCCATCACTTCCAGACGAAGTAGCGCTAGGGGTTACTTACGAAGAGATTGATGATTATCTTGAAGGAAAAGACATCGACGAAAAAGGTGCAGAGACGATTGAAAATTGGTATCGAAAGACAGAACATAAACGTCACTTACCAATTACAATCTACGATGACTTTTGGAAATAAAGCTTAGAAGGCTATTCCTATCAGGCAACTGGTAGGGATAGTCTTTTTTGTTTTTTCAAGCAAACGCTCTATTGAATTTCATATAAGGAGTGCTATAATGAAGGTAACAATAGTCGGTTAATAGTTTTCAATTTCATTGGAGGTGGTCTTTATGGACTTAGTATTACCAATGTTTCTGGGGACGTTTGCACTGATGGGAGTTGCTCTATATGTGTTCTACTGGATCATCCGATTAGCCGTAAAACATGGAGTAGAATCTCAACAAAGGAAGTCACATTAACGGCTTCAGAAAAAGATGTAGAGGTGGCCTGCCACCTCTATTTTCGTGGAGGAAGACAATGAAAGAAATGAAACATTTTGGCGTGTATGG
>CALCML010000261.1 GCA_937967765.1 uncultured Carnobacterium sp. | reverse complement strand
AACGAAGCCTTCTTAGACTTCAAGATGGAGTTATAATATGCATTACTATTTAAAAGCTAAAAATCTCTTTATTGGTAATACAACGACTGCAGTAGCTGGTATTTTAGAAATTAAAGACGGGCGCATTGTGAACCATTTGGATTACAATGCGCCTGTTGAAGGTGAAGTGCTAGATGCTGGCGATAAGCTAGTGGTTCCTGGTTTTATTGATGCTCATGTGCATTTATACTTATCAGCCTTGATTCATTTAGGAAAGATGAAGGCTGTAGGAGGGCCAACCATTGATGAGGTCGTTCTTCAAGCAACTTCTATTCCTGAATATAATGGATGGAAAATCGGTATTGGGTGGTATGCGAGCGACTTTGGTCAACAAATCCTACCAACGAAAGAAGACTTAGATAAAGCTTCAACAGACGTACCGATTTGTTTAATCGCAGGGGACGCGCATACGATTTGGCTGAATTCCAAGGCACTAGAAGTGTTGAAATTAACACCGGAAGCAATCCCGCAAAATATCGGTGGAGAAGCGGTCGTGGAGAATGGCGAACTGACAGGGGTATTCCTTGAAGCCAAAGCCATCTATTATTTATCAAAAGTATTGTCTGTCTATAAAGACGATGAAGTGCAAGCCTTAAAAGAGTATATGTCGTATTTAAACCAAATGGGCGTGACGGCTGTTGGAGATGTTGCCTTAACGGGTGAGAGTCCAGATGACATTGTGTATCCAGAACTCTATGCTAAAGTGGAAAAGGATGCAACTGTACGTGTAAGCTTCTTCCCAGCGATGCGTGAAGAGGTCGAACGTAACCGCGAGCTCTACAAGACATACCGTTCAGATATGCTCCAAATGGGGGGCGTAAAACAATTTTATGATGGCGTGACAAGTTCGCATACGGCTTATTTAAAAGAGCCATATCCGATGCCTTTCTTTGAAGGAGACGTGGGTGGTCCACTCTTAACAGAAGAGAAGATGGAACGCTTAACGCTTCTTGCTAACAAAGAAGGGTGGCCAATGCGGATTCATACCGTTGGAGATAAGGCGATTGAACTAACACTCAAAAACTTTAAAAAAGCGCAGGAAGAGACTCCTTTTGACGCACCAAATAAATTCAACACCATTGAACATTTGGAAGTGATGGATCCAACAGACCTTCCATTAACGGCTCAACCTTCATTAATCGTTTCGGTACAACCGAGTCATTTATTGGTTGGTTATGAGACTCTAGATGAAGAAGTCGGGGCAGAGCGTGCGCGTCATATGTTTCCGTTTAAATCTTTCTTAGAAGAGGGCGCAAC
>CALCML010000260.1 GCA_937967765.1 uncultured Carnobacterium sp. | reverse complement strand
CAGAAGCACCGATTGGATGGCCGAGTGCAATGGCGCCACCGAATGGATTTACTTTCTCCGTTGGAATCTTCAAGTCTTTGATGACCGCCATGCTTTGTGCGGCAAAGGCTTCGTTTAGTTCAAAGACATCCACTTTTTCAAGCGGAATTCGTGTACGTGCCACTAATTTTTGAATGGCAGGAACAGGTCCGATTCCCATAATCGAAGGATCGACCCCAGCTTCGGCATAGCCTTTCACCGTCGCAAGAATTGGAAGGTTAAGCTCTGTTGCGTATTCACGCGTTGTCATAATGACACAAGCGGCTCCGTCATTAATTCCAGAGGCATTTCCGGCTGTAACCGTTCCGTCTTTTTTGAAGGAAGGTTTGAGACCAGCAAGAGTCTCCAGTGTCGTGTTTGGACGGATAAATTCGTCGGTTGCTTTTAAGTCTTCGGATTTTGTTTTGCGATTGAAGACCGCTACAGGAGTGATTTCGCTAGCGAAACGTCCTGCTTCTTGCGCTTTAGCGGCTTTTTGTTGAGAAGCCACGGCGAAAGCGTCTTGTTCTTCGCGGGTAAATCCGTATTTTTCAACGATGTTTTCTGCGGTAATCCCCATCGCGTCTTGTGAGTAGGCGTCTGTTAACCCATCATTGAATAAAGAGTCTACTAATGTCACAGGACCGTTTTTTGGAGCAAAGCGTTGTTGTAATAAATGTGGGGCAAGACTCATATTTTCCATACCGCCGGCTAAGACGATTTTGGCATCTCCTAGTCGAATCGCTTGTGCGGCTGAAATAATGGCTTTTAGTCCAGAACCACAGACTTCATTAATGGTTACGGCAGTGCTTGCATGAGAAAGACCAGCGCCAAGTCCGACTTGACGAGCTGGATTTTGTCCAAGACCTGCTTGTAAGACATTTCCAAAGATGACTGTATCAATTTGTTCAGGTGAAAGATTCGCTTTTTGGATGGCAGCTTTTGCGACTGTTGTTCCTAATTCGATTGCGGAAGTTGTCGCAAATTGCCCGCCAAATTTACCAATCGCAGTACGTGTTGCACTTACGATGACGATATCATTTCCGTTCATATTTTCATTCCTTTCCAGTCTATATTTCCTATTTCGTTTCTATTTTATAAGATTTCGTATAAGAAACCTATCAATTTAGTACAAATAATTAGTAAAGAATTGTTTAAATTCCCTAACATTTAGTGAATTCAATTGTCCTCACGGCGAATTTTTGCTACTATAGTGTGTGCTAAGAAAGAACAGGAAGCTCAATTTGTGTGTTTGGAGCTTCATTCGTAAAGGAGAACAATAAAACAATGAATATAGGGATAGATAAGATTGGCTTCTTCGTACCACCGACTGCATTAGATATGGAAACATTAGCAGTCGCACGTGGAGTAGAGCCAGCTAAATACACGATTGGAATTGGCCAGTCTACAATGGCAGTAGCACCAGTGACTCAAGATATCGTGACTTTAGCCGCAAATGCTGCGTTATCGATTATCGATGATGAAGACCGCGAATCTATTGAAATGATTTTATTTGGGACAGAAACTGGAATCGATCAATCAAAATCAGCTGCCGTCTATATGCAACGTATGCTTGGGTTATCAAACCGTGTTCGTAGCGTGGAATTAAAACATGCCTGCTACGGAGCAACCGCTGCCTTACAATTAGCGAAAGGCCACATTGCCTTAAACCCAACTTCAAAAGTATTAGTCATCGCAAGTGACATTGCTAAATACGGATTAAACTCTGGTGGGGAACCAACACAAGGTGCTGGAGCAGTCGCAATGATTGTTTCTGCAGACCCACGATTACTTGTTTTAGATAACGAAACTAGCTTATTTACAGATGACGTGATGGACTTCTGGAGACCAAATTATGCACCGTATCCAATGGTTGATGGGAAATTCTCAAACGAGCAATACATCCGTTTCTTTGCAGAAGTTTGGAATGATTATCAAGCAAAAACAAATGCGCAGTTCTCAGACTTTGACGCGATTTGCTTCCATTTACCATATACAAAAATGGGGATGAAAGCCTTCAAGCCATTCTTAGAAGAAATGAGCGAAGAGGAACAAGAACGCTTCACAGCGCGTTACCAAGAAGCAGCCGTGTATAACCGCCAAGTCGGAAACATCTACACAGGTTCTTTATTCTTAAGCTTCATCTCATTATTAGAAAACAGTTCTGTATTAGTAGCCGGAGACCGCATCGGATTCTTCAGCTATGGATCAGGAGCGGTTGGTGAATTCTTCGCCGGCGAATTAGTCGAAGGGTTCGAAAACCAATTGCATATCGCAGAACATAAAGCATTACTAGAAAACCGCAAAATGTTGACAGTAGAAGAATACGAAGAAATCTTCACAGAAGTGGTGGACGCAAGCGGTGAACAAACTTTCACACGTGAAGACAACAGCCCAATTACATTAACAGCCGTTGTTGACCATCAACGTCAATACACAATCAAATAAAGCGAAAACCGTAGCCCGTATAAGGCTGCGGTTTTTTGTTGAAGATGCAAAAAATAAAAGTAAAATATAAACGTTGAAATGATGCGGTTTTTAGCGGTTTGGCCAACAACCTAGTTTTAGCCGCATTGCACAATTTCAGAAGAGAGTAGTAAAAATTCCGAGAAAAAATCAAAAAATTTTTCTCAGTGATGCTTTATTCAAAATTGCCAAAGACCTTCAAAAACCCCGGTAGGATGCACTTTCTAACACCCTGCACAGGTTCCGTCAAAATGAGTGGCGCAACACTTTTTTTCATTTTTTTATAAGAGATTTGAATAAAATGCACAAAAAGTGATACCGAAGAAAGTTGCGGATTTTATAATCGCAGTAACAGGGAATTGCATCGGATGTGAGGGAGAAAGACAGAAATACTCTAAATACAATAATGTATTTAGAGTATTTCGTTTTCTTTCCCCCACAAAGTTGAATAGGGATGAGC
>CALCML010000259.1 GCA_937967765.1 uncultured Carnobacterium sp. | reverse complement strand
GCAACAAGATTTGTTTCTTCTTCTAATTCACGTTTTGCGGCTTCTAGAGGCACTTCTTCCTTCGAGTCTAATTTCCCCGCTGGAATTTCTAAGAAATGCATTTCTAATGGCTTTCTATATTGACGCACGAGCAACATCTTTCCGTCACGAATGACAAGCACTGCTACTGCTCCTGTATGGAATACGAGGTCCCTCGTAGAAGTTTTCCCATTTGGTAGTTCCACGATATCTTGTGTCACCGTAAAAATGCGTCCTGAATATTTAATATCTCGTTGAATTGTTTTTTCTGTAAAGTCCATAATTTCGCCTCCATTTTGCTTTATTATAATTGGTTTTACGTCTTTCAACAATTGATTTTACTAAACTTTAATGGCAAAAAAACTGAGTGGCACAAACGACCACCCAGTTTCTTCTTAACGTCGGTTATTTTGTTGTTGTCGAATTTGTGAGTTTACAGTTGCTTCATTCGTTTGTGAAGAGCTGCTTGTTTTTCCAAAATAAGCATCATAGACTTGCTTAGCCACTTTGGCAGCATAGTCAGATGGGTATCCATCTTTGAAGTACGGAGCAACAACAGCCACTACGATTTCTGGATTATCGTATGGTGCATACGAGATGAAGGTTGAGTTTTCAACGGCTTCATTAGTATATGCTGGATTTGGGCCAGAATAGAACGCTTCGACAGACCCTGTTTTACCAGCGACTTGCGGAGAATACGTTCTGAATGTCGTAGCAGACGTTCCGTTTTCACCATGCGTTACACGGTATAGCCCTTCTTTAATATGATCCAAGATTTCTTTACTTACTTGAATAGAGTTCATAATTTTTGTTGGAACAACATCTTCAAGATTTCCAATGCGACCACTTGGACTTGTTTCATGAATTTCTTTCACTAAACGTGGGGCGATACGAGTACCCCCATTAGCAATTGTAGACATATATTGTGCTAATTGCAGCGGTGTATATAAGTCAAACTGCCCGAACGCAAAGTCAAGTGCAGAGAAGGCATCTGCTGTTCCACCATTGTATCCTTTCCCTTCATTCGGAAGGTCAATACCAGTACGAACACCAAGTCCAAACTGTGCATAATACTCACGGAGTTTGTCAAATAGGCTTAGATTAATATTTAAACGTCCGCCTTTTTCGTACGTTGTTTGTCCACCCATCTTCATCGCCAGTTTAATCATATAAACGTTTGATGAACGTTCTAAGGCATCTAAGTCTGTTAACTCCATTTTACCGTTACGGTTAAACCATGAACTCTTTGGTTTAGACGCTTCGAATTCAATTGGTTCATCGACAATCGTATTATCCTCAAGCGTGATTGCTCCATCCATATACCCTGATAGGACGGTTGCTGGTTTTACAACAGACCCCATTCCAAATGAGTTATTGATGGCACCAAGAGCATCGTCTTCGACACCCGTTGAATGAAAGTTTTCATCGAATTTCTTTTTCTTCCCTGTAATCCCAAGAACGTCACCATTCTTTGGATTCATCACAACGATATACACACGGTCCGCAGCAGGATCTGTCATCTCTTCAACAGACTTCGTTGCAATCTCTTCAATTTTCTTTTGGAATTCAGTATCAATCGTTAAGACAAGGTTTGACCCGCCTTTACCTGGATACGTTTCAGTCGTATTCACCACTTCACCTTTTGTATTGGTTTGTGATTTTACAACTGTCTTCGTTCCGCTAAGCACTGTTTCATATTGTTCTTCTAAATAGCTTGTTCCAACACGGTCATTGAGTGAGTAGCCTTGCGCTAGAAGTGACTTCACTTTATCCGAAGGAAGCCCCGTCTTTTCGGACGATACCGTTCCAAGAATTGTCTTCAACATATCGCCCATTGGATATTCACGATCCCAGTCAGAATCAACGTCGACCCCGCGAAGCTCTCCAAGGCGTTCACTGATTTTAGCGACCTCTTGTTCTGTGACGCCTTCATTTTTCAGTGTCACTGTTGATAAGGCATACGCACTATTCATTTTCGTGAAAATAGCAATCACTTGTTTTTCGGCATCGCTATAATTTAATTCGTCGGCAGGAATATGTTCCAATTGCATTTCATACGTTTTACTCGTCGAGAGATTCTCTTTCGCGATTCTCTTCTTCTCTTCTGCTGTTAGAAGGCTATCGACTTTGTCAGGGTTTGTCGCTACCCAGTAATCTTTCAAGTCACGTTCTTTTAACTCGGAAGCATCCACAGAAATCAATGTTGTTAATTTCTTAGCGGTTTCTAACATCGTTGACGCTTTAACATCTGCAGGTCTTGTATAGTTAATAGCGAGTTTTGGTTTATTTCCCACTAAAATACGTCCTTGGCTATCGTAAATCGATCCACGCGGAACTGATTTTTTAGCAGTGGTTGTCTCTGTACGTTGTACGAGCGCAACAAACTCGTCTCCTTTTACTAATTGGATATACGCCAAACGGCTAATTAAGGCAATAAATGAAAAGAATACAATTAAAAATAATAAATTCAATCGAAATGGAATATGTGATTTTTTCTTTTTCTTTTTTAATTTTCTTTTAGTAAGCATAATACA
>CALCML010000258.1 GCA_937967765.1 uncultured Carnobacterium sp. | reverse complement strand
CATATTCCAGAAGACCGTCATAAACATGGTCTTGTTCTTCAAATGGGACTCGATGAAAATATCGGACTTCAAACGTACTATAAAGAACCATTATCGAAGAATGGATTCTTAAATAAAAAAGCTTTTGTGGACTTAGCAGAACGACTCATTGAAGAATTCGACGTGCGTACACCAAGTCCAACAGTAGCTGCTGGAGCTTTGTCTGGTGGGAACCAACAAAAAGCAATTATCGCTCGTGAAATCGACCGTAACCCAAGTTTACTTATTGCGGCTCAACCAACGCGTGGACTTGACGTAGGTGCGATTGAATATATTCATAAGCGTTTAATCGATCAAAGAAATAAAGGCAAAGCCGTATTACTAATGAGCTTTGAATTAGATGAAATTTTAAACGTTGCAGACCGAATTGCTGTTATGTATGAAGGTCGTATCGTAGACGTGCTAGATACAAAAGAGACAAATGAAACAGAATTAGGATTATTAATGGCTGGTTCGACTCGCGAACAAGTAAGAGCCAAGGAACAGGAGGCGTTATAAGATGAAAAATTCAAAATACAAAAAGATTCTTATTCCGGTCCTATCAGTGGTCTTAGGATTATTAGTCGGTGCTCTTATTATGTGGATATTCGGCTTTGACGTTGTAAAAGGATATTCCGCATTACTCAAAGGTTCGCTTGGAAAACCGTTCTATATTGGTGAAACATTACGTCAAGCAACACCATTAATTCTTGTAGCGCTTGGATTTGCGTTTGCAAGTTACGCTGGTTTCTTCAATATCGGGGTTGCCGGACAAGCATTAGTCGGTTGGTTTGCATCTGTTGCGACTGGTCTAGTACTTCCAGATTTACCAAAAATCATTCTCTTACCATTATGTATTTTCATAGGGATGCTTGCCGGTGCTATCTGGGCTGGAATTGCAGGTTACTTAAAAGCGTACTTTAATGCCAGTGAAGTCATCGTAACGATTATGTTGAACTACACAGCGCTTCATATTGTAAACTACGTGATTCGTGAAATCTTAACAGAGAAATCAGAAATCACAGCTTCGATTCCAGAAGCAGCCAGCTTAAGAATGCAATTCTTGTATCAATTAACTGGAAAGTCAACATTGCATGGCGGTATCTTCATTGCAATCTTGGCAGTCTTCATTGTATGGTTAATTATGAATAAAACAACAACTGGTTTCGAATTGAAAACAGTAGGTTTAAACAAACACGCTGCTGAATATGCCGGTATGAGCGCTAAGAAGACGATTATTCTCGCAATGGTCATCTCTGGTGCCTTAGCAGGTCTTGGCGGAGTGATGGAAGGGTTAGGAACTTTCCAAAATGCATTTGCTTCAGAAAGTCTTCCAAGTATCGGATGGGACGGAATGGCAGTATCGCTTCTTGGATTGAATAATCCAATCGGTATTCTATTCTCTGCATTAGTATTTGCCATCCTTCGTATCGGTGGGATTTCTATGCCACTACTAGCGAAGATTCCTACAGAAGTCGTATCCATTGTGGTGGCATTTATTATCTTCTTTGTGGGTGCGAACTACTTAATGGAAGTTATTGTTGATAAATTCCCTCAATTTGGGAAGAGAAAGGGGTAATGAGAAATGGATTTAGTAACACTTTTACAAGTAGTTGTCGGGAACATGCTCATCTACTCAACACCGCTGATTTTAACAGCTTTAGGGGGTATCTTCTCAGAACGAAGCGGGATTGTAAATATCGGTCTTGAAGGAACAATGGTCATTGGAGCCTTTGCCTCAGCCGTCTTCAACTTAGCGTTTGCCTCACAATTTGGTTCATGGACGCCATGGGTTGCTCTAATTGTAGCGGCGATTGCTGGAATGTTGTATTCAGCGATTCACGCGATTGCAACAGTTTACTTGCGTGCAGATCACATTATTTCAGGAACGGTGTTAAACTTACTAGCGCCAGCCTTAACCGTGTTCCTGTGCCGCTTAATGTATAACGAAATCGGACAAACGGAAATCATTACGAACTACTTTGGTAAAACAACGATTCCAGTGTTAAGTTCAATTCCAGTTATTGGGAAAATCTTCTTCACAGATACATTCGTGCCAGCGTTCTTGGCGATTGGACTTGCATTTGTTTGCTCGGTTATCCTGAATAAGACAAAATTTGGATTACGATTACGTTCTGTAGGGGAACATCCTCAAGCAGCAGATACATTAGGAATTAACGTTTACCATATGCGTTTTGCAGGAGTATTAATCTCAGGATTCTTGGCGGGTATCGGAGGAGCCATCGTTGCTCAATCGATTACACTGAACTTCTCAGCGACAACCATCGCTGGTCAAGGGTTCATTGCGATGGCTGCGATGATCTTTGGTAAGTGGAATTCAGTGAGCGTCATGCTATCAGCATTACTCTTTGGACTTGCTCAAAGTTTAGGGGTTATCGGAAACTACATCCCAGTAATTAAAGATATTCCATCAGTTGGCTTGACGATTGCGCCATATTTGATTACTATCATTGTATTGGTAGGATTCATTGGAAAATCGGAAGGACCAGCCGCTAACGGTAAGAACTACGTAAAATCTAAATAAGAATGAGAACTGCTTTTAATCTAGGTGCCATACTGTATTAAAAGCAGTTTTTTTAATGAGAAGGGGTTATAAATGAAAAAATTAGTTTCTTTAATTGTTGCAATTCTCGCAATGGTTGCTATTTTATTTGGAGTAAAAAACATGCTTCAAGCAAAAGAATCTACAGAAGAAGTAGAAACTTCAGGAGAACAACAGCAACTATTCCTATTTAACTGGGGGAACTATATCGATCCAGAATTAATTAAGGAATTTGAAGCAGAAACAGGCATTCAAGTTGTCTATGAAACATTTGATTCAAATGATGCGATGGAAGCCAAGCTAAAACAAGGCGGAACGCGTTATGATATCGTCTTTCCAAGTGAATCAAGTATTACCAAATTAGTGAATCAAAATTTACTTCAAAAGCTAGACCATTCAAAGATTAAAGGACTAGAAAATATTTCTCCGTTCTTATTAAATAGTCCAGTGGATAAAGGAAATCAATATACGATTCCGTATTTCTGGGGAACAGTAGGAATTATGGTCAATACGAAATATATCGATCCAGAAAGCATTCAAACATGGAATGATTTATGGAAAGAAGATTTCAAAAATAAAGTGCTTGTTTTAGATGGAAACCGTGAAGCACTAGGGATGGCGCTTCAATCATTAGGCTATTCATTAAATTCAAAAAATGAAGATGAATTAAAAGCTGCCGAGCAAAAACTTAAAGAGTTAAAACCAAATGTTCGTGCGGTTCTTAATGAAGAAATCAAAACAATGATGAAACTTGAAGAAGCTCCAATCGGAATGGGGTATTCTGGAGACGCGGCGGCAGTTGCAGAAGAAAATCCAAACGTCCAATATATCTTACCAAAAGACGGCAGTGCAGTTTGGACAGATAACTTTGCGATTGCTCACACAGCTGTAAATATCGATGGTGCGTATGCCTTTATTAACTTTATGCTTCGACCAGAAAATGCAGCTAGAAATGCCGAATACGTGGGTTACTCAACACCAAACGAAAAAGCAAAAGAGTTAATGGATCCTGAAGTGACTTCTGATGAAACATACTATCCTTCAGAAGAAATTATCAATTCATTAGAGCATTATGAATATCTAGGAAATGACTGGATTCAAAAATATAACGAAGCCTTCTTAGACTTCAAGATGGAGTTATAATATGCATTACTATTTAAAA
>CALCML010000257.1 GCA_937967765.1 uncultured Carnobacterium sp. | reverse complement strand
GGAAGATACCTTAATTCGTCCAAACGAAGATGAGCAAATCTTGCTCACTACAGGAAAGACGGCTTCCGAGTTTACCATTCCTGTTTATCCAAAGGACTTTCCGCTCACGATTCGTCATGCAAAACCAGGAGACAAGATTGCACTAGATGCCAGTGAAACCAAACATCAAAAACTCTCAAGATGGTTTATCAATTCCAAGATTCCACTCGAAGAACGCAAGGAAATTTGGGTGTTGGAAGACGCCTCGAAAAAAATTCGCGCAATTTTGGGCTATCGCTATGCTCAACCGTTGTTCTTTGAAGAGGAAACTGGTAAAATGATTCTATCTTACGAAAACAAAACGAGGTGCACACATGTTAAAAAATGATATGTCAGAAATTTTAGTATCAGAAGAACAGTTACAAGAAACAATCAAGAAATTAGGTGCTACGTTAGCGGAAGATTACCGCGGTAAAGATCCGTTAGTCATTTGTATTCTTAAGGGTGCTATTTTCTTTATGGCAGATTTAGTCCGCGCAATGGACTGCAACTTAGAAATTGATTTCATGGATGTATCTAGTTATGGAAATGAATTCGAATCAAGCGGCGAAGTACGTATCTTAAAAGACCTAGGTCAAAGTGTTAAAGATCGTCACGTGATTATCGTTGAAGATATTATCGATACAGGCCGTACTTTAAAACACGTGGTTGAATTATTAAAACACCGCCAAGCAGCAAGTGTAAAAGTGGTGACTTTATTAGACAAACCTGAACGTCGTGAAGAAGCTATCGAAGCAGATTACGTTGGGGTTCAAGTTCCTAATAAATTCGTTGTAGGATACGGATTAGACTTCAAACAATTCTACCGTAACTTACCATGTATCGGTGTTTTAAAACCTGAGTTCTATGAAGATTAAGAAAGAGTTAAACTATTCGTCAATAAAAGTCAAATATGTTATGATAGAACGGTAGTGAAGTAAACTATCGTTCTTCTTTTATAAGAAGATGGGGAGGCAAAATGAATAATAATAACAATCGATCAATATTAAGATCTAGCTTACTGTATATCTTGATTTTCGGTGCTATTGTCATTTTCGTTGGAATGTTTAATGGGGATCAAAAAGGTTCTACAGCAGATATTTCATACACAGAATTTATGCAAAGTCTGAAAAGTGGCGAAATCAAAGATATTAAGATGCAATATTCGAATTCTGTATATACCATTACTGGGGAATATACAAATCCGAAAGAGCAAACAACAGAAGAAGCTAAAAATCAAAATGGCTTATCTATTTTTGATAACCGTACAACAAAGAGCACAAACTTCAAAACAACAGTCTTACCAAACGACTCAACGATTAAAGAAATCAATGAAGCGGCTCAAGCTAAAAATACAAAGGTTGAAACTTTACCAGAAAGTTCAACAGGCGTATGGATTTCTGTATTATTACAAGTCATATTACCACTTGGGGTATTAGGATTCTTACTCTATACAATGTTTATGAGCCAAGGTGGCCAAGGCGGACGTAACAATCCAATGAACTTCGGTAAGAGCCGTGCAACAAATCAGAAGAAACAAAACGTGAAAGTACGCTTCTCTGATGTAGCCGGTGCTGAAGAAGAAAAACAAGAGCTTGTGGAAGTAGTGGAATTCTTAAAAGACCCACGTAAATTTACAGCGCTTGGTGCTCGTATTCCTGCAGGGGTACTTCTTGAGGGTCCTCCAGGGACAGGTAAAACCCTTCTTGCGAAAGCCGTTGCCGGTGAAGCAAACGTACCATTCTTCTCGATTTCAGGTTCTGAATTCGTAGAAATGTTCGTAGGGGTTGGGGCAAGCCGTGTTCGTGACTTATTCGAAAACGCGAAGAAAAATGCTCCAGCAATTATCTTTATCGACGAAATCGATGCCGTTGGTCGTCAACGTGGTGCCGGAATGGGTGGCGGACACGACGAACGTGAACAAACATTAAACCAATTACTAGTTGAAATGGACGGGTTCGAAGGAACAGAGGGAATTATCGTCATTGCCGCAACAAACCGTTCAGACGTATTAGACCCAGCCTTACTTCGTCCAGGACGTTTTGACCGTCAAATCTTAGTAGGTCGTCCAGACGTGAAAGGCCGTGAAGCGATTCTGAAAGTACACGCTCGTAACAAGAAACTTGCAAAAGACGTGGACTTAAAAGTAATTGCGCAACAAACTCCAGGATTCTCTGGTGCTGAACTTGAAAACTTATTAAACGAAGCAGCTTTAGTAGCGGCTCGTCGTGATAAAACTGCTATCGACGCATTAGACGTGGATGAAGCACATGACCGTGTGATTGCTGGTCCGGCTAAGAGAGACCGTGCCATCAGCAAGAAAGAACGCGAAATGGTGGCTTACCACGAAGCAGGTCATACAATCGTTGGTATGGTCTTAAGCGATGCGCGTGTGGTTCATAAAGTAACGATTGTCCCTCGTGGACGCGCTGGCGGATATGCGATTATGCTTCCAAAAGAAGATCGTTTCTTAATGACAAAAGAAGAATTGTTCGAACAAGTAGTTGGACTTCTTGGTGGTCGTGCTGCTGAAGAATTTATCTTTGGCGTGAAGACTACAGGAGCCTCTAACGACTTTGAACAAGCAACAGGTATCGTTCGTAGCATGATTACAGAGTACGGAATGGTGGACGAATTAGGAACTGTTCAATACGAAGGAAATCATCAAGTATTTATCGGACGTGACTATGGTCAAACAAAAGGTTACTCAGATCAAGTGGCCTTTGAAATCGACAATGCAGTTCGTCGTATTATGAAAGAAGCGCATGAAAAAGCACTTCAAATTCTTGAAGAACATAAAGATCAATTAGAATTAATTGCTCAAAAACTTCTAGAATTAGAAACATTAGATGAACGTACAATTAAATCACTTTTCGAAACAGGTGAAATGCCAGCTCCAGTCGCGGAAGATGAATATCCAAGCGAAACAGAAGCGGCAAGTTTTGAAGAAACGAAAAAAGCCTTAGCAAAACGCGATGCGGAACAAGCTGAAGGCAAAGAGGTTCCAGAAGAGGACGAAGAAGTGGAAGTCGCAGATGTGACGGAAGCTCCAAGCGACCTTGAAGGACCAACAGAAAACGAATAACACAAAGGGTAGGAGAGCTGAGGCTGTTGTCACAGCTCTTTTCCTTTAAAAAAGGAGAGACAAATGGCAGATTCATTATTAAAAGTATTAGCGTTCAATGATGAGGTCAAAGCCGTTGCCATGGTTGCCACAGACGCAATCGCAGAAGCGCAACGCAGACACGACACTTGGAGTTCTGCAACAGCAGCGATGGGACGTACGATCATCGGAACACAATTATTAGCAAGTAGCTTAAAAGGCGACGAACGCATCACGGTTCAAGTGAACGGGGATGGCCCTGGTGGGAAAATCATGGCCGATGCAAACGGTCGAGGAGAGATGCGTGGGTATATTACGAATCCTCATGTTAGCCTTGAGTTAAACGACAAAGGAAAATTAGATGTCCGTGGTGTCGTTGGGACAAACGGAACGATTACCGTCATCAAAGACTTAAATATGAGAGAACCATTCTCTGGTCAAGTGCCAATCGTGGACGGAGAACTCGGAATGGACTTCACGTATTACTTAGCAGTCTCAGAACAAATTAATGGAGCTGTTGGGGTGTCGGTTCTTGTGAATCCGGATGAAACGGTTCGTGCAGCAGGCGGCTTCATGATTCAATTATTACCAGGTGCCAGCGAAGCGACAATTTCAGAAATCGAACGTCGTATTAGCGAGATTCCAATGGTTTCAAAATTGATTGACCAACAAGAACAACCGCGCGATATTTTAAATCGATTACTCGGCGAAGAAAACATTCGTGAGTTAGAAGAAATGCCTGTGAAATTCCATTGTGGATGCACGCGTGAACGTTTCAGCGCAGGTTTGATGTCAATTGGGGTAGATGACTTACAACACTTGATTGACGAAGACCACGGTGCAGAAGTTGTGTGTCATTTCTGCGGTGAGAAATATCATTTCGACGAAGCAGAATTACAAGGTTTAATCGATGAAATTAAAGCCAAACGCGAATAGGCAGACGCTTAATCATTAAAGTTTTAGAGAGTGAGAAGAGGTGATTCCATTTCTTCTCACTCTTTTTGTGTTTTCAGCCGTTAAAGCTATACAAATAAAGAAAAACTTAGTATAATACATACATAATACAAA
>CALCML010000256.1 GCA_937967765.1 uncultured Carnobacterium sp. | reverse complement strand
TTTCATCAGCGATAATCGCTTTTGCATTTGGCATCAATGTCTTCAAGAATTTACCCGCGTCTTTGACAATCGTTTCGTCTTTTTCATTGAGAGAATATCCTTGAGTTTGTAAGGCAATCCCCATCATTTCACGAGCGCCATCGATAAAGAGAATCGAATCTTTCAAATCCGTTTTCCATAAATCGCGCCACTCGCTGATAGAACCTTCTGGATAAACTTTCTTATTATAAACAATTCCTAGCGTTCCCCAGAAATAAGGGATGCTATAAGTATTTTCTGGGTCAAAGGATTGATGCAAGAAACGTGGGTCGATATGTTCCATCCCTTTGATTTTTGAGTAATCCAATTTTTCTAGTAGGTTTTCTTGTACCATTTTATTGATGGTGTACTCACTAGGAATAGCGATGTCATAGTTCGTTCCACCTTGCTTGATTTTTGTAAGCATGGCTTCGTTGGAATCGAACGTTTCATAAATGACTTTATAACCTGTTTCTTGTTCAAATTGTGTAATGAGTTCTGGGTCGATATAGTCTCCCCAGTTATATACGATAATGGTTTGAGGGTCACCTGCCGTTGCTGTTTCAAAATTCTTACGGATTCCAAACAACACTAAGCAAGATACTACGATCGTCCCGATTAACATCGTTAGTCGCTTCATAGTGTGACTCCTTTCAATAAGTCACTCTCAGCGTTTTTCCCATTTACTCGTTTTTGTTGGAATTTTTGAATGAAGTAATATCCAATCACGAGTGATAATGAGAATAGGAACATCAATGTACTTAAGGCATTGATTTCTAAGCTGATTCCTTGGCGCGCACGTGAGTAGATTTCAACGGCAATCGTTGAGAATCCATTCCCTGTTACGAAGAATGTCACGGCAAAGTCGTCTAATGAATAAGTAAATGCCATAAAGAATCCACTGAGAATTCCTGGTGTAATCGATGGTAAAACGATGCGTGTTAATACTTGTGAGCTTGTTGCTCCTAAGTCACGAGCCGCTGTAATCATCGATGGGTTCATTTCTGATAATTTTGGTAAAACCATTAGTACAACGATTGGAATGTTAAACGCGATGTGCGCAAGTAATACCGACATAAAGCCGAGTTTGAATCCAACCACTGTGAAGAGAATTAAAAGGCTGGCACCGATGATAACGTCTGGAGATACCATCAAAATGTTGTTAAAGCCTAATAATACCTGTTTGCGACGATTTGAACGGATGTAATGAATCATGATGGCTCCAAGTGTTCCAATCACCGTCGCAATCAGTGCTGATAAGAGTGCAAGAATTAATGTATCGAGCACAATTCCGATTAAACGTGTGTCAGCAAGAACGGCTTTATAGTGGTCGAGTGTGAAACTCTCGAATCCGTTCATGCTACCAGCACTGTTAAATGAGTAAAAAATCAAGTAAAAAATCGGAGCGTATAATACTACGAATACGAAAATTAAGTAGAAATTTGTCCACTTGCTGTTATTTTCTAGTTTCATTCAGATACGCCTCCTTTTTTACGGTCTCTTGTAATAAACATTAAAATAATCATTGCTACAATCAATACAACCCCGATTGTAGAACCCATTCCCCAGTTTTGCGTTACTAAGAAATGTTGCTCAACCGCTGTACCAAGTGTAATCACGCGGTTTCCTCCAATTAAACGAGTCAACATGAAGAGTGAGAGCGATGGAATAAATACCGCTTGTACTCCACTGCGCACTCCGTTCATCGTTAATGGAACGATGACACGTCTAAACGTATCCCATTTTGTTGCCCCAAGGTCGCGGCTTGCCGCAATGAGTGAACTTGGCAACTCTTCGATAGAGTTGAAGATTGGCAAAATCATAAATGGTAATTCGATATACGCTGCTACCGTTAAGAAACTGAAGTCAGTGAATAGGAATTCTTGTGGTGCCACTCCAAATAATGAAAGGAAGTTGTTCACTGTCCCTGTTTGGCTAAAGATTCCGATAAATGCATAGGCTTTTAATAGTAAGTTTACCCATGTTGGTAAGATGATTAATAAAAGCCATAGTTGTTTATGTTTTGTACGACTTAGGAAAAGTGCTGTTGGATAACTCACGAGTAGCGTTACAAGTGTTACTAGAAATGCGTACCATACTGAGTTGAATGTCATTTCTAAGTAGTTTCCTGACGCGAAATAGTTTGTATAGTTTCCAAGCGTTACTTGACCATTGATGTCGAAGAATGATTTATAGAAAATCATTCCAAGTGGCGTTACTACGAATAATAACAACCAGATAAAGTATGGAATGGAAAATAAGAAACGAGATTGTTTAGTCATTTTCTTCTACCTCGTCTTCGTAGCTTTCTAAACGAGCGTCGAAGTCTTCTTCACTTTCTCCAAAACGCATTACGTGGATGTCATGTGGTTCGAAGTATAAGCCCACTTTTGATCCAACTTCTGCTTTACGAGTTGAGTGAATCATCCATTCATTGCCATTTTCGTCATAGCAGATGATTTCGTAGTGAACTCCGCGGAACAATTGCGTATCCACTTCAACCGTTAATTTTCCATTTTCGATAGAAGTTAACGTTAAATCTTCTGGACGAATCACGATTTCAACTTTTTCGTTTGGACGCATACCGGCATCGGCACACTCGAATTCTTTTCCAACGAATTCTACAAGGTAGTCTTCTTTCATAACTCCATCAACGATATTACTTTCACCGATAAAGTCCGCAACGAAACGGTTGATTGGCTCATCGTAAATATCTACTGGCGTTCCTGATTGAACGACTTCCCCTTTGCTCATAACGAAGATTTCATCACTCATCGCTAACGCTTCTTCTTGGTCATGCGTTACGAAGATAAATGTGATTCCTAGACGTTGTTGCAATTCACGAAGTTCATATTGCATGTCTGTACGAAGTTTTAAGTCTAACGCTGACAATGGTTCATCGAGCAATAGTACTTCTGGTTCGTTGACAAGCGCGCGGGCGATAGCCACACGTTGTTGTTGCCCACCAGACATTTGTGAGATTTCACGGTTTTCATATCCTGATAATTGCACCATTTTTAAAGCGTCTGCCACTTTTTCTTTAATGATGTTTTCTGGAGTTTTCTTTAAGCGTAATCCAAACGCGATATTTTCGAATACGTTCATATGTGGGAATAATGCGTAGTCTTGGAAAACAGTGTTCACTTTACGTTTGTTTGGTGGAAGTTTAGTAACATCTTCCCCATTTAAAGTCACTTTTCCGTTTGATACATCTGTAAATCCAGCAATGATACGCAAGATTGTTGTTTTACCGCATCCCGAAGGCCCTAGTAATGTATAGAATTTTCCTTTTTCGATTTCGAAGTTGATATTTTTTAAAACATGAGTGTCCTCATAAAATTTGTTCACATTCTCAAATGAGATAATTGTGTTGTTTGACATTGCTAGCACCTAACTTTCTTAATTATAAATATGAATCTGTCGCCACGACTAAAACTTTCGATGTTGTCTTAGCGGCGTTGCTAATTTGGTGTTTGGCTTTCGCCTCAAAATAGAAGGACTCTCCTTTGGAAACTACTTCAACTTGTTTACCGACTTTGACCTGAATAGAACCTTCGAGCACATACCCAAATGTTTCTGCAAGTGACGGTTGGAACGTCTTGTACGCTCCCCCAACGGCAAACTCTAGAATTACGGGTTCCATCTCATGCTCGTTCGAGTCCGGATTGAGCCACGTGACCGTCGTTTGGTGCTTGGCGTCTTCCATCATCGTCATATCCTCTTGGCGGTAGATCGTGAGCGCCTCTTCTGGCCCCTCATCGAAAAAGTCCGCTGCAGGGCATCCCAACACTTCAAGAATATCAAAGAACGTATCCATTGATGGTGAGCTCAAATCATTCTCTAATTGCGAGATATATCCCTTTGACAAATCTGTTCTCTCTGCTAACTCTTCTTGCGTTAAACCCTTTTGAATACGGAGGGCACGCAGTTGATGACCGATTTCCATTGTCTTCTCCTTTTAAACTAATTGTTTACTAACACAAAGAACATTATACATTAAGTTTAGTAATAGTCAACTAAACAAACTCCAAAAATCAGACTTTTTTGAGAGCTTATTTTTCTGCATCATAGTGCGGTTTTTGAGGTTGGTTTTTCCGTTGAAAATAAGTCGAAATTATCATATATGATAATTTGAAGTGCACCCCAAAAGTTAGACAGAAAATCTA
>CALCML010000255.1 GCA_937967765.1 uncultured Carnobacterium sp. | reverse complement strand
CTGTATCTAAATTCGTTGCTTCTAAAGGCGGAAAAGTTAAATTATTCCACCGTTACGAAGTTGGTGAAGGTTTAGAAAAACGTGTTGATAACTTTGTAGAAGAAGTTATGGGACAAGTTAAAAAATAATCACTGTTCATGTGAGGGAATATGGTAGATAGCTACCCGCTATTCCCTTTTTTTATAAAGATTAAGGAGATAAAGCAATGGTTGAACCAAAATACAAACGTGTTGTTTTAAAATTAAGTGGTGAGGCATTAGCAGGGCAAGCAGGCTTTGGTATTAACCCACCAACGATTAAAGAAGTTGTTAAAGAGCTAAAAGAGGTTCATGATTTAGGTGTTGAAATTGCCATTGTTGTCGGCGGTGGTAACATTTGGCGTGGAATTACTGGTGAAGAAGTTGGTATGGAACGCGCTCAAGCAGACTATATGGGAATGTTAGCAACGGTTATGAATGCATTAGCACTTCAAGACGCTTTAGAAAACGTAGGAGTTCCAACTCGTGTTCAAACTTCTATTGATATGCGTCAAATCGCTGAACCTTATATCCGTCGTAGAGCGGTTCGTCACTTAGAAAAAGAACGTGTTGTGATCTTTGCGGGTGGTACAGGGAATCCTTACTTCTCAACAGATACAGCTGCTGCTTTACGTGCTGCTGAAATCGAAGCAGATGCAATCTTAATGGCGAAAAACAACGTGGATGGCGTTTATAGTGCCGACCCACGTGTAGACGTTAATGCGAAGAAATATAATGAATTAACACACTTAGATGTTATCCAAAAAGGCTTGAAGGTTATGGATACAACAGCAAGCTCACTTTCTATGGATAATGATATTCCATTAGTTGTGTTTAATTTAAACGAACCAGGTAATATTAGACGCGTTGTATTAGGGGAGAACATTGGTACAACAGTTAGGGGGAAATAGGTAATGTCAACTAGCGAAATTTTAGCTCATGCGAAAGAACGTATGAAAAAATCTGAAGATGCGCTTCAACGTGAATTAGGCTCAATCCGTGCTGGACGTGCAAACGCAAGTCTTTTAGACCGTTTAGAAGTGGAATACTACGGAGCATTAACTCCAGTAAACCAATTAGCTTCAATTACAGTTCCAGAAGCACGTATGCTTTTAATTACACCTTATGACAAATCTTCATTAAACGACATTGAACGTGCGATTTTAATGAGCGATATCGGAATCACTCCAACAAGTGATGGTTCTGTTATTCGTTTAATTATTCCACAATTAACTGAAGAACGTCGTAAAGAATTAGCTAAACAAGTAGGTAAAGAAGCTGAGAGTGCAAAAGTAAGCGTACGTAATATTCGTCGTGATGCGATTGACCAAGCGAAAAAAGCTGAAAAAGCAAAAGAAATTACTGAAGATGAATTACACACACTTGAAAAAGACATCCAAAAAGTTACGGATGACAGTGTTAAAAACATCGACAAATTAGCAGCAAACAAAGAAAAAGAACTTTTAGAAGTTTAATTTGAATAGAAAAGGGGCTCTTGCCTCTTTTTTATTTATTAGGGAGGAACAAAATGACCCAAAAACAATGGAAAATGATTAGTACAATTATTTCAATTATTATTGTGGTTGTATTTGCTCTTTACAAGGCTTTTGGAGAGCACAAGGCAACGAATAAATCAAATACTCATTCTTCATCTAAAACGTCTCAAAATGCTTCTAATTCTTCTTTTACAGGAACGAATTTTGATTACTTCGAGAGCATGAAAAAATATCCGTTTAAATATGTATATGGAGCAGATGGAGATACATTCCATCTTAGCTACGAAGGAAAAGAATTTAAAGTACGTCTACTCATCGTAGATGCTCCAGAAACAGCAAAAGAGGGTAAAGAAGCTCAACCATTTGCAGATGAAGCAAAGAAACGTACCGAAGAACTATTGTCAAACGCGAAGAAAATCGAAGGAAGTTTCGATGTCGGTGATCATGCGGATAAGTATGATCGTGCATTAATGTATGTGTATGTCGATGGAAAATTACTTCAAGATATTTTAATTGAAGAAGGACTTGCTAGAGTTGGATATGCGTACGAACCAAACACAAGCTTATTGAAACAATTCCAAGAAATTGAAAAGAAAGCAAAAAAACGTAAGAAAAATATTTGGGAAAAAGACGGTTACGTGACTAACAAAGGCTTTGATACCAGCGTTTATAAGTAATCTGTCTAAACTATATATTGTGTTTTAAAATGAAAATGCATTTTCATAAGAACTATATATTGTATTTTGATTCAAAATGATGTATGATATCTTCTGTCAGAAAAAATAAAAAGGGGAGAAGTAATATGTCAAATCGCAATATTATTCTTTATTCAAAACCAAATTGCATGCAATGCAATTTTACAAAACAATTTTTCGAAAATAACAACGTGGAATTCACAGTAAAAGATGTTTTCGAGTCAGAAGAAGCTTTAGCAGAAGTGAAGGAATTAGGCTTCCAATCATTACCTGTTATCGTAGCTGATGGCGTAGAACCATTCTTCGGATTCCGTCCTGATCTTTTAGAAAAATTAGTGGGATAATTTTAACTATAAAAGAAAAGTACACTTTTAGTAGGAAACTGCTAAAAGTGTTTTTTTATTTCAATTTTTAAAGCGCTTTTTCCAGATTTCATGATATACTAAAGAAGACTTAAAAAGGAGGACGCATCAATGGGATTTAATGCCGTTATTTCAAAGAAATCCGTTAATAAATCAAAGAAGATTGCCCACCGTTTTGCGCAGTGGCTTAAACAAGATGAAGCACATCAGGTTTACTACATTGTTCCTGATCACATTAAGTTTACTGCCGAAATGGAGATGATTCGACAAGTCGGAGAGTTATTAATGTATTCCACGTCTCGTAGCTACGCTTCAACAAGACTACAAGTATACAGTTTCAAACGTTTATTATGGTATTTGCTAAGGAATGAAGCTATTACAGAGAAAACATCGATTTCAAAAGTCGGAATTACAATGCTTTTGAAATCAATTTTAGAAGAACATTCAGAGGAGCTTGTACTCTTTAAAAATGAAGCTCGTCATAAAGGTTTTCTCGAACAATTAAGCAAGGTAATGAATGAATTTCAATCTGGAGGAATTGAAGTTGAGGATTTCTCTAGCTTTTTTGAAGCGTCCACTCCTTCAGAAAACGAGCAACGATTAAAAGAATTTGGGATTATTTATCGTTACTATACTGACGCGCTAAAAGAAGATTTCGTTCATCAAGAAGAAAGCTATGCGCAATTATGCAGCGTAATTGCTACTAAGGATTTGTCCAATACCTTTATTGCAATTGATGAAATGGTGACATTAACGAAGGCTGAAATGGAAGTGATTGAATCCTTAGTAGGAAGTGGGGCAACCGTTGAATTTCATGCAACATTAACGACATATGGGGTCCATACCGCTAAAAATGTAGCAGGAGATTCATTATTTACTTCAAACAGAATTCTCCTAGAAAGACTCTCAAGATGGGTAAATAGAGGAGAGGACCTAGCTCGCATCATCGAATGGGAAGACAGTGATTCACTTTTTGATGATGAATTTAAAGAGGTAGAAAAATTCTGGCTTGAAACGAACGGTGGACTTCCAAAAGTGAATACAACTGCCAAAGATAAACTCCCATTGCAAAAGATCACATTTACTAAATACACAGATGAAAGAGAAGAGTATCAAGAGACGTTTGCCCAAATTAAGAGAATGGTCCAAGAGGGTAAACTTCGTTACAAAGACATCCAAATTTTAGGACGTAATTTAGAAGAGAATCATTTATTCTTAGAATCTCTTTTGAAACAATACGATATTCCCGGTTTTATCGATTTATCAGACTCTATGGAGCATCATCCAATTATTCAAGTTCTAAATGCACTCTTTGCAATTTGGCAATATGATTGGCGTTATGCCGATATTATGAGTCTTCTTCGTAGTGAATATGTCTTGTGGCATAAAGACGATGAAACTCCACTTAAAGACCAATTACAAGCTTTTAGACAACAATTAGATGAAACGGAAACAGTTATTCTTGCTAATGGTTACGAAGGTTATCAATGGACGAATGGAAAACCTTGGGCCTATGTGGAAGATTCTATTGACGAAGATTCTACTGTTGAATTGACGGATAAAAATACGCAAATTCTTTTGAAAGCGCAAGAACTTCGAGATGAATTAACAAGTGTATTACTACCTGCCTTCAAGAAACTAGAACAAGCAGCTACAACGACTGAAGCAGTTACTGTACTGTATCAATTATTGACGACTCTAGGATTAGAACAATCCGTTATTTTCTGGAGAGATGTTGCTGCTGAAGAAGGAGACGTCGAAACAGCAAGACGTCAAGAACAAGTGTGGTCTGAATTTATCCGTTTATTAGATGAATATATCTATATTTTCGGAGATAAATCCTTTGATTGGGAAACCTTTATGATGTTACTTCATACAGGATTTGAACAAACTCACTATAATTTAGCACCATCTACATTAGATGAATTAACGATTACTGGAATGGATTCTGTTCGTTATTCACCTAAGAAAATTACTTTTGCAGTGGGACTTACGCAAGGTGTAATGCCACGTAATATTGATGAAACTGGACTACTAACGGACGATGAACGTGAACTTTTCTCAAATCAACTTGATAGTGGACGTTTCCTAGCACCTACAACAGGACAACTGCAATCCGTTGAACCATTCGTGTTCTATCAGTTACTCATGAGTGCAACAGAACATCTTTATTTATCTTGTGCTATTTCTAAAGATGGTAAGGAACAACTCGTTTCAAATTTTGTTCAAAGATTGCTAAAACAGTTTGAAATTGAAGAAATCGATGGATCACTAAACCGACAAAGCCGTTTAGAACAAGGTGATTTTGTCGTTCCGTTTGAGCTCTTTACAACGCTTCTATTGAAGATGAGAGAGAACAAGTTCAAAGAAAAAGACGAAATTGATTTCTTATGGAAATTAATTCCGCATTTACTAAAAGGTGACGCTGCATTCAGCGCTAACTATCATGCGTTACTAGCATCCGTCTTCAGATTAAACGTAGCAAGTAAATTGCCACTTTCTCTTGCACAAGAGCTTTATGGAAATCAATTGAATTTATCAACGTCTCAAATTGAAACTTACT
>CALCML010000254.1 GCA_937967765.1 uncultured Carnobacterium sp. | reverse complement strand
TATTTTTGGGAATCCGATGTCTGGAAGCCAATCTGGGCAATTGCAAATTAATCAAATCGTAGAAGCCTGCACGAAATGTGGCATCCACTTTAAACTCTTCCAAACACAACGAGCTGGTGAATTACCTGAACTACTAGAAAAACACTTACCTGAGAGAAGCGCTCATACGAGAATCGTCGTTATTGGTGGAGATGGTACACTTAACGAAGCTCTCCATTATTTAAAACAGAACGAAATCGAAGTACCACTCTCCTATCTACCAGCTGGAACTGGAAATGACTTTGCTAGAGAGATGAATCTAACTCATGATGCGAATGTGTTCGTCCAAGAGTTAGAGAATGCACCTTCTATCGAATTAGAATTCCTTACGTACCACGAACAGAATTCTGGAAAATCAGGAATTGCAGTGAATTCCCTCGGATTTGGAATAGATGCTACTATTTGCGAATTAAACCAAAAACGAAGACAAGCCGTTCTTGAATCGAATGGAATTAAAAAAGCATCTTACCTCACGCCTATTTTAAGGGCGTTTAGAGCGCGTGAAGAATTTGAAGCAGTAATTACTGTCGATAATAACGAAAGCTTCACAGCGACCGAGAATTTACTTGTAGGAGCATTTAATCATTCCTACTTTGGTGGTGGCATTCGTTTTGTACCAACTGCCAAGCAAGGAACTCACACTTTTGAAGTTGTTGTCGCTCGTAAAGTGAGTGGATTTACGATACTAAAAGCTTTTCCATTTATTTTGTCGAACGGTAGTCACTTTAAGCACTTCCCTAATCATTTGCAAAAATATCAATGTACATCTACACACATCCAGATAGCTGGACCTATTAAATCACAAACCGATGGTGAATTTACCAAATATGGTAATGTAGACATACACATTCAACTGGATAATTATCCATTAATTCTTACAACTCAAAATTAAAAAGGCGAATGTTTACACATTCGCCTTTTCTTTATCTTTTGAAAAGTTTTTTGAAACTGATAATTGGCTCAGTTCTCACGATTTTCTCGTTCCCAATAAATTCCCGCATCACTTTTAGGGTGCGCCCAGAATCTTTAGATACGAACTGGAATGTTTTAGAGGAATTCGTGTCAATGAAATACGCACGAATAAACTTCCCTTTAAACATCACATGAGCTCTTACCAGTTTAATTTCTTCCCACGGAATTTGAAGATAGCTTTCTGGATTTTGATGATTGTAAAATTCAAAAGCACGGTCTCCAATCAGAATATCCCCATTGGTATAGCCAAAGCCCCCATTAAATAGGTTTGCTTTCGTTTTATAAATGGCTTTTGTATTTAACGATACAACCATAATCTACTCTCCAATCCTCTCTATTAAGGAGCCATTACTCCTGTTAAACCAGCTAAAATACCTAATGCAAATAGCCCAAAGATAATGTAAATTGGTTTTACATTTTTCTTCAATAACCACATTACGAAGAATGTTAATAGTAATGCAGCTAATCCTGGAATCAACTTGTTTAAGTTATCTTGAAGTGTCGTTACAGCTTCTGGTGATAATGTTTTACCGCCTAGTAATTTAGTAACAATATCTCCTAATTGGCCTCCAGTAACAACGTCATCTGCTCCAGGTAATTGAATATATTGCTCTGGTTTCAATGAAACACTTGTTAAGACAAGTGGGAATTTCATACTTGTCCAACGTTGTACTAAGATCCCCATTACAAACATCCCTACGATTGAAGATACTTTTGTAATAGATTGTAAAATACCACCAGATAAGTCTTTTGTGATTTCGGAACCTTGACGGTATCCCAATTCTTGTGTAGACCACATAAATGCAATACGGATTAAGTTCCAAACGATGAAGAAGAACAATGGTCCAATGATAGAACCTGTTGCAGCTAACCCTGCAGCAATCGCTCCTAAAATAGGACGAATTGTAAACCAGAATACTGGGTCACCGATACCTGCTAGAGGTCCCATCATCCCGACTTTAACCCCTTGAATTGTAGCATCATCGATTTGCGCACCATTTGCACGGTCTTCTTCTAATGCTAAAGTTACCCCAAGGATTGGTGAAGCAATATATGGGTGTGTATTAAAGAATTCTAAGTGACGTTTTAACGCTGCTTTTGAATCTTCTGGATTTGGATATAATTTTTTCAATGCTGGAATAAGCGAGAATGCCCAACCACCATTTTGCATACGTTCATAGTTCCAAGAACCTTGTAAGAATTGTGAACGTAGCATAACGCTTAAGCGGTCTTTTTTTGTTAAAGATACTTTTTTCTCTGTCATGTCATTCACTCTCCTTAATAGTCATTTAAAATGTCACCAAGTGGGTCTCCTGAACCAGAATTTCCACCCGCTGAACCATTTCCACTGTTGTTTGATAAGTTTAAATAAATAAATGCTAAGCTTAATGCGATAACCCCTGTAGCGATTAAAGTTAATTCGTTTAATGGAGCAATTGCAAAACCGATGAAGAAGAATGGCCATGTTTCTTTTGAAGCCATTAAGTTAATAACCATTGCTAACCCTACAGCTACAACCATGTTACCACCAATTGTCATCCCATTTGCAAACCACTCTGGAATTAATTTTAAGTAGCCTTGAACCACTTCTGAAGAAACGAATAGAAGTGCTCCAGCAGGAATCATAATACGTAATCCTTGCATTGATAATGATACATAGTGCCAGAATGCAACTCCTCGGAAGTCTCCATTTTCAGCTGCAGCATCTGCTCTGTGAACTAAACCAACTGCTAAAGTACGTACAACCATTGTTAATACAAGACCAACTGTTGCTAAAGTAACTGCAGTACCAATCGCTAAGTTACGACCAGCATCAGAGAAGTCATTCCCTTTGATATAAATAATAGCCGAAGCTACTGATGCTAAGGCAGCATCTGGTGCAACCGCAGCCCCAACGTTAGCCCAAGCAAGTGCAATAATTTGTAATGAACCACCAAGAATAATAGCTTCTGTAAGGTGACCAGTTGCAAGTCCGATTAATGTACACGCAATAATTGGTTGATGGAATTGGAATGCGTCTAAGATTCCTTCCAAACCAGCTAAGAATGCGACAATTAGGACTAAAATAATTTGAATTGCATTAAAATCCATAATAATCTCCTATCTGTTTGTTATAGTTTTAAGCCTTCATTAGACTTTGCTTCAATTAATTTAAAGATATCCGCAGGAGTATCAGAAACTACTTTACGAACATCCATCTTCACGCCTAAGTCGCGAAGTTTCTTAAAAGTTTCTACATCATCTTGGTCAACAGATAATGCATTACTAATTTGAACTTTACCAACTGAGTGCGCCATTGAACCAATATTCAATTCATCAATTTTAACACCTTGTTCAATCACTTCAAGAGCTTCTTGAGGTGTTTCGAATAATAATAATGCCTTTGTATCCCCAAAACGTGGATCATTATATACTTCCACTAATTTCTTAAGTGGAATCACGTGCGCACGAACTCCTGGTGGAGCTGCTTGCTCGATTAATTTCTTACGTAAATCATCTTTTGCAACTTTATCAGAAACAACGATGATACGATTTGGATTTGTTGCTTTTGTCCAGCTTGTTGCTACTTGTCCATGTAAAAGACGAGTATCCACACGCGCTAACACAAATTTAATCTTGCCATCTCCGATGACAGTTCCTTCTGGAATTGCACCATTTGAAACTGGAGCAGCAGATTCTGCTTTCTCCTCTTTCTTCTCTTCTGGTTGAAGTGATTCAGGACGAATCTTCACACCTTCAATAGCTGTTGGCGCAATCGCTTTTGCAATTTCATGTGATGTATTCATTGAGAAACGACTTGCGTACGCTTCAATTAACATCGGCAAGCTTAAACCAGCTACGATTGCACGGTGGTCTGGGTCTTCTTCAAACAAGATGTTTGCTTGGTTGAATGGACTACCACCCCATAAGTCTACTAGAAATAGAATTTCTTCAGTCTCTAGCTTTTCAACTGCTTCGCGCAGTTTTCTTTGTAAGTCTTCAGGTCCTTCGCTAGGCATAAAAACAACAGATTCAACTTTTTCTTGATTCCCGAAAATCATTGAACCTGATTGCTTAATTCCATCTGCAAATTCGCCGTGACTTGCAATGATAATTCCTACCATAAAGCTACCTCCTTTATTTAAATTAAATCGCTTTTATGATTTAGTCTATTTTACCATAACCACACACTCACTTAAAGAAATCTTAACCTTTAAATTGTTTTTTATCGGTTCCAATTCCTGTTTACTATAGAAAAAAGCTAATCCCTGAGGACTAGCTCTCTTTAACAATTTATTTATATTGCGGACGACTATACCCGATAATATATCGAGCATTCAATCTATGTGATTTACGAACGACTTTTGATTCATCATAATTACGATCACTTGTATTTCCTTCAATCGTAATCACTTTGTCGCCTTCAACTTTTTCAACAATTGCAATATGGTCGGCTACACCGTCAATGTTCCAGTCAAATGTAATCACATCTCCTGGATGAGGATTTGGTTTTCAAATCAAAAAACATATTTAATGATGTAGTTTATTTCCGTTATCATCGAGATAGAATGTAAATCCTTCTCCGATAACTTGGTTCACGTCTGTAATGATTACAAACGATTCTGGATCATACTCGTGAATAATTCGTTGAACTGGCATCAATTGTTGACGACTGACAACAACGTATAACACTTGTCTCTTCTCTTTTGAGTAAAAGCCGTGTCCATCCAACACCGTAATTCCACGATCTAAATCCGTTTGGATTCGCTGTCCAATTTCATCATATTTATCCGAAATAATCATAATCGCTTTTCGTGGATTAAACCCTTCTAAAATAAAGTTAATCACTTTACTTGCGATAAACAACATGATTAATGTAAGAACAGCTTTTTCAAAACCAATTACAAAAGCAAGTGGTGTTACAATAATGAAGTCAATCATTAGTAATGAAGACGATACGCTCCACCCTAAATATTTATGCATCATCATCGCAATAATATCCGTACCTGCTGTTGTTCCTTTTCCAAGGATAACAAGACCTAATGCTATCCCTACCAAAACTCCTGCTGCTACACCAGCAACCACTAAGTTTTCTGGAACGAATACCGGCCAGTCTTGCGTCACTTTTAGGAAAAATGGTAATTCAAAAACTGCCAAAACAGTATAAATCATTGTTTTTCTTTCAAGATAACGATAACCAATAATTAATAAAAATCCATTCAAAATTAAGTTTGATAAAGCTGGGTCAATTTGTAATGTATAATACCCTAACAAGGTAACCCCGGTAATCCCACCTTCACCAAAGTGGTTGGCAATTACAAGTGCATTAATTGTATACGAAAATAAAAAACAGCCTAATGTTACCAAGATGAAGGACTTTAATGTATCTTTGTTTAAAAATTTCTCCAATTAAATTCCTCCTTATTCTGGGTCTCTATGGAAACGTCCATAGAAGTTTTCTGTACTAATTTGATTAATAATCGCACGCGGATCCGCTTCTTTAATCACAGCAACAGCATCAATAACTTCGTAGGAAGACAACACTGTATGTAGTAAATACATTCTTTCTCGACTAAATCCACCAATGGCTTCCACACATGAAATCCCATGACGCACTGTCTTTAAATAAGCATCCATGACGTCTTCACCATAACGCGTTGTAATTTGCAACGTAACTTTATGATAACGTTGATGGAAGGTACTAATCACTTTTGTTGAAATATATTGGAAGATAATGGAGTATCCTGCATGTTTCCAACCAAATAAAGCACCGAAAATCAGTAGTAATGCTGTATTAAATAAGAAGACTTCTTGCCAAATCGTTTTCCCATTACGGTTCGAAACGTATAAAGCCACAAAGTCCATCCCACCGGTAGAAGCATTTCCCTTCAAGGCCAGTGAAACATATAAACCATTTAATACCCCACCGAAAATCACGTTCAGCATTGTATCATCCACAAATAACGGCTCAAAATTCAATACTCGAATAAAGAAACTTCCCACAAATACTTGTAGAATCGAATAAAACGTGAATCGTGGACTGATTCCGCGGTAACATAAAATTGCAACTGGAATATTAAGCATAATCAGTAACATTGAGATTGATAATTCTACCCCAAAGAGTTCTGCGATTTGATTCATTAAAATCGATACTCCAAGAAACCCACTAGACAATAGATTCGATGGTTGAATAAATACTTTTAGTGTAAACGCCTGTAGAAAACCAGAAATGACAACGGCTAAGAGTGATAATACATGCCTAATCATTTTGTTTTTACGGTATTTACGATATGAAGATGGGTTTAAAAAACTCATGCATGATCACCCACTTTGAAACAATATTGGATGCCGTTTGCAGTTGGAACTTTCAAAACAGCATCATAATAATGAAACGGCACTTTTTTTGATTCCAAATTCAACACAAGATTTTCTAATTCTCGCATATTTGGAACACGCCACTCAATTTCAGAAACCCCATAAAAATCTTGGTGTGAATACGGAATGAATTCCCATGCATTAATCGCTAGTGAGTATCCATCTCTATTCACTTTAAAATTCTTACGACGAGTCACATAATCATAGTTAGTCTTGAATAAAAACGCTTCGTTTAAAAACGCTCCTGTTTCTTCAACATCGGACACATTATAGTGCACTTGTGCGATGCTAGCGGTTGGTGGAAATTCTTCTGCCATCGCATCGACTCCATCAATAAACTCATGAAGTGAACGATTCATCTGCGTCCCTTCAAGATATTCATCAAGGAGTTCAGAACCACTCTCGCTTTCAATCATAAACTTCAAACGATTCCCTTCAGGATCCACGATATAAAAGTTATCCGTATAGCCATCAAAACCTGTTGCAGTGATTGCTTGTTCTTCTAAAATCAACCGATTAATTAACTCTCCCATTTGGAATGGTTTAGTTAACTTAAAGCTGATGTAGTACGTTGTTAGAATTGAATCTCTACTTCCTTTACCTTGAACTAAGCGCAGTAAAGGAACACTACCCCTACTATGCCCAATAAGGATTTCGTTATCAAAGTCCTGCAGTACAACAAGACCTAAAACTTGCGTATAAAATTTCTTCATCACTGAAAGATTACGCACCGTTATCGTTACAAGAGAAATCGTCCACTCTTTTTTTGATTGTGGTACAAGCGCATCTTTCACTAACTGTAATAGATTTCGCATTTTCCTTTTCCTTTACTAAAAAAGTGGGGAGGACTTAAAGGATGTTCCTCACCCACTCCGTTAATTTTTATCCTTCAAAAGCCACTGTTAAAGGTGGGACAACTTGTTTCTTACGAGAAACAACTCCTGGTAGTGTTAGTACTCCGTCTGTGTAGCTTGCGTTAAACGCTTGAGCTACTTTATCTAAATGTTCACCAACAACCAATACTGTTGATACACTTGTTAAGATGTTTGTAATCACAAATACGAAAGTATCATAACCATTTTCGTTGTTTGATTCACGCATCGCATTTTCAAGATCGTCGCGACGTGCTAATAATTCTTCAGGATCCACTACGTTTACTTGCGCAATACGTAAGTTTGCTCCTCCCATTGGGAATGATTTCGCATCTAAGTCGATTAAATCATCTTCAGATTTATTTCCTAAGTTTGTACCAGCTTTTAGCATTTCTAAACCATATACATTCACATCGATTTCAGCAATGTTTGCTAAGTCTGTTGCTGCTTCGATATCTTGTTGTGTGCATGTTGGTGATTTGAATAATAATGTGTCTGATACAATAGCTGAGACCATTAATCCAGCGATATCTTTTGGAATATCTACTCCATATTCTTTATACATTTTGTAAAGAATTGTATTTGTACATCCTACTGGTTCTGCACGGTAGAATAATGGATTTGCTGTTTGGAAGTTAGCAATACGATGGTGATCCACTACATATTCTACTTCCACTTTTTCAACTCCTGTAGCACTTTGTTGAACTTCATTGTGGTCTACTAATGCTACACGATTTGTTTCTTCTGAAACATCTCCAATCACGCGTGGAGCTTCTTTTTTGAAATATTCTAAAGCATATTGTGTTTCTTCATTTGGAGTCCCTAGGGCAACTGCTTCTGCATCTTCTCCTAAATGACGTAATAAGTAAGCATATGAAATTGCTGATGTAATTGCGTCTGTATCTGGATTTTGATGTCCGAAAACTAATAATTTACTCATAATTTGGCCTCTCTCTATATAAATTTACATTGACAATTTTAACATAATTATGACCTAAAACCAATAGATAATGCATTTTTTCTAAGATTTCTAGAAAAAAAGAACTGTTATAGCTTTTAAACTATAACAGTTCATTCATTATGCATTTAAATAACCTTTATATTCGTCTGTTCTTAAAATACGACGAGCATTGTCCACACGTTCTTGTGTTGGTGGTTCAATATGGTCTAATTTATATGGAATTCCTAAGTTCTTCCATTTATACACACCCAATTTATGATAAGGTAAAATTTCAAATTTCAATACGTTCTTCAATTTACTTACAAAGTCACTTAATCGGATAAGATATTCATCATAGTCTGAACGTTCTGGAACTAAAACATGGCGAATCCAAACTGGTTGTCCTTTATCCGACAAATATTCTGCTAGTTGAAGAATATTCTTATTCGTCCATCCTGTTAATTTCTTATGTTGTTCATCATCAATATGTTTAATATCTAATAAAATGAGATCTGTATATTCTAATAACTCTTCAAATTTTGAGAAGAATGGTTCGTCATACGTAAATGGCATTCCACAACTATCTAATGTTGTGTGTACTCCAGCTTGCTTGCAACGTTTAAAGAAATCGATTAAGAAATCAATTTGCAATAAAGGCTCTCCCCCGCTGACAGTTACGCCACCTTTACGTCCCCAGAATGCACGATATTGCAATGCTTGATCGAGTAATTCTTGAGAAGTAATCGGATGACCGCCACCAATATTCCAAGTATCTGGGTTATGACAAAACTCACAACGCATACGACAACCTTGCATGAAGGTTACAAAACGGATACCTGGTCCGTCTACAGAACCAAAACTCTCTGTAGAATGAATATATCCAGTTACTGGTTCACTCATCATTATTCCTCCTATCTTTTCTCTTCTAGTATATCACAATTCGTGTCCTTTAGGGCTATTTCGATTAAAAAACGGATGGACGATTTTGCCCATCCGTTTTCTTAATTTCAGCAATTTTGCGAGTCAACCTCACACCATGCGTAATCCGGTTCGGTCTCCTTAGAACAGTCGACCTCACACCTTAAGATTACATGCTTTCGTGCATTGTACGGTTGATTACGTCTAATTGTTGTTCACGAGTTAATTTAATGAAGTTAACTGCGTAACCAGATACACGAATTGTTAATTGTGGGTATTCTTCTGGGTGTTCCATAGCATCTAATAATGTATCACGGTTGAATACGTTGATGTTTAAGTGGTGACCACCTTTAGAAGCGTAACCATCTAACATAGAAACTAAGTTTTCTTCTTGTACATCTAATTCACGTCCTAAAGCTTTAGGAATGATTGAGAATGTATTTGAGATACCATCTAATGCATATTTGTAAGGTACTTTAGCTACTGATGATAATGAAGCTAATGCTCCGTGTGTGTCACGACCATGCATTGGGTTAGCACCTGGTGCAAATGGTTCGCCAGCACGACGTCCATCAGGAGTGTTACCTGTCTTCTTACCATAAACTACGTTAGAAGTAATTGTAAGGATAGAAGTTGTATGTTTAGCATTACGGTAAGTTTTATGTTTTTTAACTTTAGTCATGAATTCTTTCAATAACCAAACAGCGATTTCGTCAGCACGGTCATCGTTGTTACCATATTTAGGGAAGTCGCCTTCTACTTCATAGTCAACAACAACGCCATCTTCGTCACGAATAGTTTTAACTTTCGCATATTTAATAGCTGATAATGAGTCAACTGCTACTGAGAATCCAGCGATACCAGTTGCCATTGTACGTAGAATTTCAGTGTCATGTAATGCCATTTCAATTCTTTCGTAGCTGTATTTATCATGCATGTAGTGGATGATGTTTAATGTGTTTAAGTATAAACCACAGATCCATTCCATCATGTCGTTGTATTTAGCCATTACTTCATCATAATCTAAGTATTCTGAAGTGATTGGTTGATATTTAGGACCAACTTGTGCTTTAGATTTTTCATCGATACCACCGTTGATCGCATATAATAATGTTTTCGCTAAGTTAGCACGAGCGCCGAAGAATTGCATTTGTTTACCGATACGCATAGCAGATACACAGCAAGCAATTCCGTAGTCGTCGCCCCACTCTGGACGCATTACATCATCGTTTTCATATTGGATTGCAGATGTATTAATAGAAGTTTTAGCTGCAAACAATTTGAAGTTTTCTGGTAAACGAGTTGACCATAGAACTGTTAAGTTTGGTTCTGGAGCTGGTCCTAAGTTTACTAATGTGTGTAAGAAACGGAAACTGTTCTTAGTTACTAATGGACGTCCGTCTTCACCAACACCGGCGATTGATTCTGTTACCCAAGTTGGGTCTCCTGAGAATAATGCGTTGTATTCTGGTGTACGAGCGAATTTAACTAAACGTAATTTCATAACGAAGTGGTCAACAAGTTCTTGTGCTTGTTCTTCAGTTAATGTTCCGTTTTCTAAGTCACGTTGTACATAGATATCTAAGAATGTTGAAGTACGTCCAAGAGACATAGCCGCACCATTTTGTTCTTTAATAGCTGCTAAGTATCCTAAGTATAACCATTGGAAAGCTTCGCGAGCGTTAGAAGCTGGTTTAGAAATATCGAATCCGTAGATGTTACCTAATTCTTTTAATTCTAATAATGCACGGTATTGTTCTGAAACTTCTTCACGTAAACGAATTACATCGTCTGACATAGTGCCATCGCCAATGTTAGCGAAGTCTTTTTGTTTTTCAGCGATTAAACGATCAACCCCGTATAAAGCTACACGACGGTAGTCACCGATGATACGTCCACGTCCGTAAGCATCTGGTAAACCTGTGATAACACCTGATTTACGAGCTGCACGCATTTCTGGAGTGTAAGCATCGAATACACCTTGGTTGTGAGTTTTACGCCAGTCACGGAAGATACGAGAAATTTCTTCGTCAATCTTGAATCCGTAAGCTTCAGCTGATTGTTCACTCATACGGATACCACCAAATGGTTGTAAGCTACGTTTGAATGGTTTTTCAGTTTGGAAACCAACAACTGTTTCTAAATCTTTGTTTAAGTAACCAGGACCATGTGAAGTGATTGTTGATACAACTTTAGTGTCCATGTCTAAGACACCACCAGCTTCACGTTCTTGTTTGTTCAAGTCCATTACTTGTGCCCATAAAGCTTTAGTAGCTTCAGTAGGTCCAGCTAAGAAACTGTCGTCTCCTTCATAAAGTGTGTAGTTTTCTTGGATAAAGTCACGGACGTTAACTTCTTCTTTCCATACTTTACCTTTGAAACCGTTCCATTGTTCCATAAATTTTTCCTCCTTAGATAATTGGTTGTGAAACTTATAACAGCTATCTACATGAATATTATAACACAATAAAAATTAGTTGCAATACTTAAGTGTAAAAAAATACAAAGATTTTGTTAAATATTGCTATAATCGCGATTTTAAAGTGTTAAAAGTTGTGAAAGATGTATTATAACAGCGCGTTTCGCTGTACTATTTTTTTGAAACAGAATGAAAAAATTCACAATCTAAGGTTCTGTATTCACAATATGTCTCTTTTCTTACTTTATTTTCACTAAGCAAAAATAAAAAAAGAGCATTATCGAAATAAATCCGATAATACTCTTTATAATTTAGCGTTTCAGGAGGGATTCGAACCCCCGACCGTTCGCTTAGAAGGCGAATGCTCTATCCTGCTGAGCTACTGAAACAGTACTAAATTAGTATACCTAAAGACGAACATTCTGTCAATTGATTTTACAGCTTTATTACGACTCTTCTGTTTCTTTTTCTTTGCCATCTGTTTTCTTCTTTTGAGATAAAAACATCGAAACATAAATGACCAACATCACTACTGCCATAACAAACACTCTTGCTGCTAAGGCAAAATTATATAATGCTGCAATCACACTTAACCCAAAGAAAATAATGGTCATATTTCTAACCGTTTCAAGAATTGGGCGTTTCTTTCCCATTGGATTTGGTCTATTATCCATTGTTACTCCTTCATCTCTTTCGTTTTATACATTAATAGTGCCGAAGCAATAGCGACGTTCAGCGATTCAGCTTTTCCAAACATTGGAATTGTCACTACGACATCTGCTAGTTCAATCACTTCATTTGAGATTCCTTGGCCTTCATTACCAACGACGATGGCTACATCTGTTGCGCCTTGTAAAACAGTGTAATCTTTTGAATCACGGTGAAGAGCCGTTACAGCCACTTGTACGCCTTTAGATTTAATCGCTGGTAAATATTCCTTTAAATCTGCTTGAAAAACTGGGATATGGAAATGACTTCCTTGCATGGAGCGAAGAACTTTATCGTTATATAAATCAACCGTTCCTGTACCTAAAATTACCGCATCAAATCCAGCAGCATCTGCTGTTCTCACAATTGTTCCTAAATTTCCTGGATCTTGAACCGCATCTAACACAATGAAGCGACCGCTATGAGGTAATGACTCCTGTTTAACAATCTTCACAACTGCTAAAATGCCTTGAGTGGTTTCAGTCATTGATAACTTATGGAAGACATCTTGCGATACAACGAGCACCTGTACCTCAGTTTGAGCTAATAGATTTTGGTAGTCTTCAAGACGATTACTAGTAACCACAATTAATTCAATCGGTGCTTTTTCTTTAATCGCTTCTTCTACAAGATGCTCTCCTTCAAGAAGATACATCCCTGCTTTCTTACGACCTTTTGCTGTCTGAAGTTTGACAAGCTCTTTAATTTTTTCATTTTTAGGCGAACTAATGATATCCATAAACCTACCCTTTTAATCCTTCTATTGTATTCATAAGTTTCTTAACTTCAGCTTTTTGATTTTGATGAAAAGCACATTTCATTGGTACGACATAAGTCTCCTCTTTATCAAGAAATTGCAATGTTAATTTGGGATTCCCTAAAAGTTTCTTCTCCATGGAAACCTTTTGAATGCGTTGTGAAGGGATAACGA
>CALCML010000253.1 GCA_937967765.1 uncultured Carnobacterium sp. | reverse complement strand
AAATTAGCGTGATGTTACATGAAATGAACCAACAAGTCAGCTCATATATTCGTGGACAAATCCTAGTAGCTATTTGCGTTGGTGTGACATATACGATTGGGTATTCAATCATTGCGTTACCATATGGGGTCACAATTGGGATGATTGCCGGATTATTAACAATTATTCCTTACATTGGTTCTATTATTGGACTGGCCATTGCAATTATCATTGCCTTTGTTACAAGCCCATCTATTGTGTTGCAAGTGTTATTGGTATTTGTAATTGAACAGTTGATTGAAAGTCGTCTACTTCAACCGCTGATTCTTGGTTCATCATTGAAGATGCATCCAGTAACAATTTTAGTAATTTTACTAGCTGCCGGAAAAATGTTTGGACTAACAGGATTGTTAATTGCAGTACCTGTTTATGCAGTAATTAAAGTATTTGTAACTCACTTCTTTGCATGGTATAAAGAATATTCTGGTTTGTATTACATGCCAGAAGAGACAGTTGAAGAAACCGTCGAAGTCGTTATCACTGAAGAAAATTAAAACCAAATCTCTCTTACAAAACGTAATGTTTAGTAAGGGAGGTTTTTTTATGCTGTATTTGTGTATGGGTATATTAGGTGCAATTATCGGTAGTTTTATAAATGTAGTCAGCGTGAGAGGGACTAAAGGGGAAGATTTTGTACATGGGAGATCGTATTGCCCTCATTGCCATCATTTGCTATGTACTTTTGACTTGTTCCCCATCCTATCGTATTTATTTTTACGAGGGAAATGCAGATATTGTAAGCAACCAATCCAAATACGATACTTCTTAGTAGAAATTATTTTTTTCGTTTTGTTTTTTCTAGTAGCTTACTTAAAGTCCCCCGTAGACATAGTGGGATACTTTTTTTGCACAATATGTATGCTAATCGCACTGATGGATATGGATTCATTTGAAGTAGATTTGCGCTTGTTATTCATTTTAGCAATCATTAGTTTTTATACCAGAATGAATGCTGTCGAAGAAGCCATTTTATCTATGATGATGGGACTCGTATTGTACAGTACGGTTTATGGTGTTGGAAAATGGATTTGGAAAGAGGAAGTCTTTGGAATCGGAGATGTATACTATTTAACAGCCTTAGGTCCTTTCTTCTCAATAGGTCAAATTCTCTTTATCGGACTCTTTTCCTTTGTTATTGGTGGGGGAGTGGTGATTAGTTGGATGCTTCTATTTCATAGAAATAAGTTGCATATAAAAATTCCGTTTGCTCCTTTTATTAGTATGAGCGCTCTATTGACTTTTTTATTTTCAATTCAATGGATTTAATTTTAATGAAAAGAGATAATCTATGAGAGAACTATAAACATGTCATTTTGTTTCTGTTTCGTATACAAATGTTTACAATATATGGAAAAACTTTAACAGAATACTAGATAATTGTGTATTATAGTCGCTATATTGGAAGAGAATAGAGGGAATGTATGAAGCAGTTTGTAGATAAATTAAAAAGTTTAAGTTTAATCAATCGAATTATTATCTGTGTGCTGCAAGATTCTTGTGAGACAGCATTGAACTCTTCAACAGATGTATTATTTACGGCTGCAGCAGAATTTGCGCAATGGAAAAAAGAAGGACATCCAATTTCAGTTTATCCTAATGCAAAGTAATTTTTAGAGAAAAAAATAACCCGTGTAACATTTATTGTTACACGGGTCTTATTATTTATACGTTTTTTGAACGTTGACGGTCTGCAGCTGCTTCGATGATACGGTCAGCCAAGTGTTGGTTTCTGACTAAGATTGGACCGTGGAAGTATGAGCAAAATACATTTTTATAATGACATCCTTCGACATGATCTTCTTCGTTGTTTCCGTATCCTTTTACAACTTTACCGAGTGGCTTCATATTTTTTCCAAGATACGTTCTACCGATATGGTTTTCGTATCCTAAATAGGTTTCACCAAATTCTTCATTGACGATTTCAATATCACCAATTAAGCGATTGGGGAATTGTCCATTGGTACAAACATCAATAGCGCTAATACCGTTTAGGCGTTCTCCGCTTGCATTCACATAGTAGCGACCAAGTAATTGGAATCCACCACAAATCGCGACGACAACACCATTATCTTCGATATATTGGATGAGGGCATCTTTTTTATTTTGAAGGTCTTTAGCAACAACGGTTTGTTCGTAGTCTTGACCGCCGCCAAACATCACAATATCAAAGTCTTCAGCATTAAAATCTTCTTCTAAACTAATTAAAGTAGTTTCTACTTCGTAGCCTAATTTTTTCGCACGGTGTTGCAACATGAGTAAGTTCCCATTGTCACCATACGTATTCATTAAGTTCCCATATAAATGACAGATTCTTAATTTC
>CALCML010000252.1 GCA_937967765.1 uncultured Carnobacterium sp. | reverse complement strand
CACATTGCCGGATTAACGAAAACAACAGCCGCTAACGTAGTCGCTTTCCGTGACGAAAATGGTAAGTTCACAAACCGTACGCAATTGAAGAAAGTACCTCGCTTAGGGCCAAAAGCTTACGAGCAAGCCGTTGGGTTCTTACGAATCATCGATGGCACGAATCCATTTGACGGCACCGACATTCACCCAGAGTCTTATGATGTCGCAAAAGCCATTTTGAAAAAAGCCAATGCCGAAAAATTAGCGCTTGGTTCGCCAGAGTTGGAAGAAGCGCTTAAAGGACTGAATGCTAAAGAATTGAAAGAAGAATTTGGCATCGGACAAGAAACGCTGGAATTAGTTCTGGATGGATTGTTGAAACCAGGACGTGACCCACGTGAAGAAGTCGCAGGACCAATCTTACGTAGCGATGTCTTGAAGATGGAAGACCTACAAGTAGGGATGGAACTCGAAGGAACCGTTCGTAACGTAGTGGACTTTGGTGCATTCGTCGATATCGGTGTGAAACAAGACGGCCTTGTGCATATTTCGAAATTGAAAAAAGGCTTCGTAAAACATCCAAGTGATGTCGTTGCGGTTGGAGATATCGTAACGGTTTGGGTGACGGAGCTTGACCTTAAGAAAGGTCGTGTCGGCCTCTCTATGATTGGACCGGAAAATAAATAATTACGCTGCTATTACTGCGTTCTGCAGGAAGTCTTCATAGTAGCGACAATAGCTGTATCGGTGAGCTGTTATCGCTACTATAGATTCCTTGCAGAACTTCGTAATAGCTTTTTTTGTGCCATCATAAAGATGCCTTGGTTGAAGAGAAGCGTGTCGGGCGGTTCCTATCTTTAAGTCTTTCTAATAGTGATAGTGACTCGCTGCATTTTTTGCAAACTCATAAAGCAGGATTGGTGAGTGCACAACTCTAGCTATATGAATGGAGCATTCTCTTTTAGTTACTTGCACAGAAAAAAACTAACTAAGTGGAAAGTAAAAATCAAGTCGCTGCATAAAGATGATTCCGCAAAGACTAACGGATTCTATAATCACAGTAACGTGATACACATCGAATGTGAATTAAGCGGAGTAGGGACTTGTCCCGTACTCCGAGTTTGAAGCTTCGAAGGTGAGAGACCTAGGGGCTCGAACCGGTGCAACGTTACCGTGATTATGAAGACATCCGATAGTCGAAGAGGAATCATCTGTCTATCGCAGCAAACTCTAAATTTTCAGTAAATTCCACTTGCATTAGTGGTATTTTTTTGTGGATGCAAGTATACTAAAAGAGTATATGCTTTGAGCATGGAATATAGAAAGGGGAGTGTGAGATGACTCAAAATCCTGCTTTAGTTCAGTTGACAGAAAATGCCAACCAAATTTATCAACTCATTTCAAAACAAAAAACACATCTTTGCTTGGCAAAATGCCCAGCATTCGAAGAAATTATCGATACACAATTATTCGGTTTATCGAAACAAGTGGATTTCGCAGTGTCACTTGGATTAATTCACGCGAACGAAGGCCACAAAATTATGGCCGATTTAGAATACGCATTAAACGACATGTATACACAAGTGTACGAAGAGTCGCGCCAAAATTAGAGGAGGCTTGACGTGTTAAACTTTCATGAAAAAATGAAGCACCTTCTCAATGTGGACCCGCTCATTATGGGGTTGTATTCGGTACTTTCAATTTTCGGACTCGTCATGATTTATAGCGCAAGTAGTTATTACGCTCTTGCCAATCAAGGAAACTCAGAAGCGTTTATGGTGAAGCAATTTGTCTTTATCATCATCGGTATTTTTATGGCGCTAGGGATTTCCGTTCTTCCTGAGAAATTCTTGAAGAATCAAAAAGTCATGATGGGAGTAGCAGGTGTGATTTTTATCCTGCTCGTGATCGTATTATTTACACCCGGTGTAAACGGGGCGAAGAGTTGGATTAACTTGAAACTCTTCAGCTTACAACCGTCCGAATTGGTTAAACTGTTTGTAATTTGGACATCGGCTTATATTTATAGTAAGAGCGAACGTAGTAAACGCGACTGGAGATTCTATCTCATCCCAGCTGGAATTACGGCTTTCTTCATCGGAATGGTCATGCTTCAACCGGACTTAGGAACGTCTATCATTATTGCTGGGGTTGCCGTACTATTAGGTCTTATGACAGGTGTCTCAAACCGCGCACTAGCGATTTGGGGCGTAGTCTTTGCTGGACTATATAGCCTCACTTATTTAGACGCTTCGATTTTTGAGAAATTTGGATTAAAAGCGTACCAATTAAGCCGTTTTACATCATTCCATAATCCGTGGAGCGATCCAACAGGTGCTGGTTATCAATCGATTCAAGGCTATCTTGGGTTATCAAGAGGTAGCTGGATTGGGACAGGGTTATCGAATTCTGTTCAAAAAACGGGGTTCCTACCAGAAGCCCATACCGACTTTATTTTAGCGATTGTCGGCGAAGAGTTAGGATTTATTACAATCTTTATTCTCCTTCTTGCGATTTTTGGGTTAATCATCGCGATTATCCGTAAAGGGAATAAATGTCGTAATCTTTTTGGAAAATATTTATGTTACGGTGTGGCGATTTTATTCTTGATTCAATCAGGAATTAATATCGGAGCGCTCGTTGGGGTAGCGCCTTTAACAGGGGTACCATTACCGCTGATTAGTTACGGTGGGTCGAGCTTCTTTGCTTCCAGTGCCGGAATCGGTTTAGTACTATGGGCTATCCGACGCGATAAAGAAAGTCGCGAACAAACGCCGCCACCAACAAGAGAAGGTCTTCCAGAAGAGGAAGAAGAAAAATTATCGAATTAAAAGCTATGTAGAAGGGAGAAACAATGGAGCAACAAGAAAGACAAGCACTCGTTGTTTGGTTGTATACATTGAAACCAATTAAACAGTTGAAGAAGTTTGGGAATATTCACTATATTTCAAAACGCTTAAAATACATCTATTTATATGTTGCTAAAGATGAAGCCGAAAGCGTGATGGAACGCTTATCGACATTCCACTTCGTTCGTAAAGTGGAGCCGTCATTGCGACAAGAACTTCGTATGGATTTCACGCAGATTCTTCCTGAATTACGTGAGGAAATCGAAAAAGAAAAAGCAGAGAAAAAAGCTGCAGAACTATAATCAAAAAGAAGCCGTGCCCTTTAATGATAGAGGACACGGCTTTTCATTTTATAATTATAATAGGAAGATTCCGGATAAAATGGATAGAATTCCCAGAACCGCAGCTACCTCTAAAAAGAGGAGGGTCGATGATGCGGTAAAGAGAGTATGCTTTTTGTGCTCCTTATTAGGAGTGAAGCTCTTCAGAAAAAGAGTGAAGAAGTCGGTACGATTTAAATAGGCAAAGATGCCCAGCATTAAACAGACAAGTGCGCACATAAAAAGCGCGTTGCTGAGGGCGAGAAGACTAAAGCCGCTAGTTAAAGTTACATACAATGCGCATAATAATAGTAGGATTCCTGAGATGAGTCCTATTTTTTTGTAGTCGAATGACATAAGCTCCCTCCTTTTCGTGTCGTTCTTTTCACTGTAGCAGAACTTTGGGCAATGCGCAACGGCTAGCCTGAAACTAATTAGTTGAAACTTTAATTCTTTAGATAGTATGATGAAACAGAATTAAGATATCGATGGAGGTGCAGAGTTGAAAAACTATTTAAAATATATCGGGAAACGTGTATTTTACATGTTCCTAACCTTATTCCTGATTGCTACGATTACATTCTTTCTAATGAAACTATTACCTGGGTCTCCATATGCCAATGAAGAACAGTTAACGCAGGCACAACTAGAAATTATGAATGCCAAGTACGGTCTCGACAAGCCTGTATTTGTTCAATATTTGATTTACATTACTGGATTATTCCGTTTAGACTTTGGACAATCGTTCCAATATAACTCAACTGTCGCAAACTTGATTTTCTCGCGTGTAGGACCAAGTTTCCAATTAGGGTTCCAAGCCTTAATCTTCGGGACCATCGTTGGTTCACTTCTAGGGATGATTGCAGCCATGAAACAAAACACATGGGTAGACACACTTGCAACATTCTTTGCGATTATCGGACGCTCGGTTCCAAGTTTCGTGTTTGCCGTAGTGCTTCAATTAGTCTTTGGAGTGATTTTCCCAATTCTACCGATTGCGCTATGGAATCAAGGGTTTGTCTCTTCGATTCTTCCAACAATGGCGCTGGCGATTTCACCGATTGCCGATTCGGCGCGTTTTGTAAGAACGGAAATGGTAGAAGTATTGCATTCGGACTATATTGAATTGGCGCGTGCGAAGGGCTTAAGCCGTTTCGAAGTCGCGTTCAAGCATGGATTTAGAAATGCGATTATTCCGCTTGTGACCATTCTTGGACCAATGCTCGTTGGACTCATGACAGGGTCGATGGTCATCGAAAACATCTTCGCGATTCCTGGGATTGGGGAACAGTTTGTAAAATCAATTTTAACGAATGATTACCCAACGATTATGGGAGTAACAATGCTTTACTCTGCATTGCTCGTATTTGTGATTTTAATTGTAGACTTGCTATACGGATGGATTGATCCTCGTATTCGTATTACTGATGAAGGAGGGGAAGCGTAATGGCAGAATTAACAGAAAAAGAGTTATTCCAACGTGTGGATTTAACGCATAGTGCTGACCGTGAAAAAATCGCTGCACCTTCTCTCAACTTCTTACAAGATTCATGGAGACGATTGACGAAAAATAAAGGAGCCTTAGTATCGCTCTTTATCATTCTAGTGATTGTATTACTAGCAGTCTTAGCACCAGTCATTGCACCATTTGATCCATTGGAACAAAACACTGAATTTGCTAACTTACCAGCGCGTATTCCAGGTCTCTTCAACGGATACCGTAACGGCGTCGATGTGTATGCGCAACAAGGAGTTCCAGAAGGCGTAAACTTCTTCTTTGGAACAGATAACCTTGGTCGTGACTTATTCTCACGTGTGCTTTACGGGACACAAACATCGCTCATTATCGCTTTTGTGGCAGCGTTGTTTGATATTACGATTGGTGTGACATACGGAATTATTTCTGGATGGTTCGGCGGACGTGTGGATACTGTGATGCAACGTTTCTTAGAAATCATCTCAGCAATTCCAAACTTAATCATCCTTGTATTGATGTTACTCGTATTAAAACCAGGTCTCGTGTCGATTATTATCGCGATTGGGTTTACTAGCTGGGTAACCATGGCGCGTGTCGTTCGTGCGCAAACCTTGAAACAAAAGAATTTAGAATATATCTTAGCATCTCGTGCGCTAGGGCAAAGTTTCTGGAAGATTGCTTTTAAACACTTATTGCCAAACATGGCCGGTTTAATCATCATTCAGACAATGTTCTCCATCCCATCAGCGATTTTCTTTGAAGCCTTCTTAAGCTTCCTTGGAATCGGGATTCCGAGCCCGGATGCGTCTCTTGGAGCCCTTATTAACGGTGGATACAAAACATTCCGTCTGTATCCTCACTTGATGTGGTTCCCTTCAGGAGTGCTCTGTGTTCTAATGATTAGCTTTAACTTATTGGCAGACGGTTTACGAGATGCCTTTGACCCGAAAATGAAAGACTAGGAGGATTCGAATGAGCGAAACTATTTTATCGATTGAAAACTTACGAATCCACTTCGAAACATTTGCGGGAGAAGTACAAGCGATTCGTGGAGTGAATCTGAAGTTACAAAAAGGCGAAACACTCGCTCTTGTTGGTGAGTCCGGTTCAGGAAAAAGTGTGACTGCCAAAAGTGTTATGAAACTATTATCGAATAATGCGGTCGTGAAAGAAGGATCTATCACTTTTAAAGGTGAAAATATTCTAGAAAAGAGCGAACGCGATATGCAATCGATTCGTGGGAAGGAAATCGCTATGATTTTCCAAGACCCAATGACATCACTCGATCCTACGATGAAGATTGGAAAACAAATTACAGAAGTGATTATTAAGCACGAGAAAGCTTCAAAAGAAGAAGCCAACAAACGTGCAGAAGAATTGTTAGAGCTTGTAGGGATTCCAAATGCCAAAGAGCGTATGAAACAATATCCTCACCAATTCTCTGGTGGGCAACGTCAACGGATTGTCATCGCTATTGCCTTGGCATGTAATCCAGATGTGCTGATTGCCGATGAACCGACAACAGCGCTCGACGTGACGATTCAAGCACAAATTTTAGAGCTTTTAAAAGAGCTTCAACAACAATTCCAAATGGCAATTATCTTTATCACGCATGACCTCGGTGTGGTGGCGAATGTCGCAGACCGTGTCGCCGTGATGTATGCCGGAAAAGTCGTTGAAGTAGGAACGGCAGATGAAGTATTTTACAATCCGCAACATCCGTATACTTGGGGATTATTACGTTCAATGCCAACGTTGCATACAGGAGATACGCTCTATGCAATTCCAGGAAGCCCGCCAGACTTACTCGACCCACCAGTCGGAGATGCGTTTGCACTTCGTAGTGATGTGGCGCTCGAGATTGACCGTGTGAAGGAACCGCCGATGTTTGAAGTGAGTCCAACGCACTTTGCAGCGACATGGCTCTTGGACCCTCGTGCTCCAAAAGTACCTGTTCCAGAAGAAATCGTAAGAAGACGCAACATCTTCTATGGAGAAGGAGGACAGGCGCATGACTAATACAGAAAACAGAAAAAAACTGGTAGAAGTGAAACACTTAAAACAGTATTTTGGTTCGAAGAAAAATGTGGTGAAGGCCATCGATGATATTTCCTTTGATATTTTCGAAGGCGAAACATTCGGTCTCGTTGGGGAATCAGGTTCTGGAAAATCAACAACTGGACGTGCCTTGCTTCGTTTATATAAACCAACCGATGGCGAGATTCTCTTCGAAGGGAAAGACATCGCGAACTTGAAAAAAGGGAAAGAATTACTCGAGTTTCGTAAAGAAGCGCAGATGATTTTCCAAGATCCATATGCGTCGCTCGATGGCCGTATGAAAGTGCGTGATATTATCGCAGAAGGCATTGATATTCACGGGATTGCGAAAACGGCAGAAGAGCGTGATGCGATGGTGGATGAACTGCTTGAAACAGTTGGATTGAATAAAGAACATGCCAACCGTTATCCGCATGAATTCTCAGGCGGTCAACGTCAACGGATTGGGATTGCGCGTGCTTTAGCCGTGAATCCAAAATTCATCGTCTGTGATGAGGCCATTTCAGCGCTAGACGTATCGATTCAAGCGCAAATTGTGAACTTACTCAAGAGATTACAAAAAGAAATCGGCCTTACGTATTTATTTATCGCCCATGACTTATCCATGGTGAAATATATCAGCGACCGTATCGCCGTGATGTATCGTGGTCGTATCGTGGAGTTAGGTTCAGCGGAATGCGTATATAATAATCCGCAACATCCGTATACAAAGAGCCTGCTTTCAGCGATTCCTCTTCCAGACCCGCGCGAAGAAAAGAATCGCAAACGTCTGGTATATAAAGGAGAAGAGTTTAGCGAAGAAGCCACGTTACAAGAGGTGGAACCAGGGCATTATGTCCTTCGTTAATTAATAAGAAAACGCTAAGAAAATCGTACTTTTCATTGAAGGTATGGACATTTTCGAAAGAATTCTGTAAAATAACAGTACTATCCACTAAGAGGATAGCCCGCACAGCGTAGCGGAGGGACGGGATCTGCCCGAAATGGTGCAGTACCTAATATAGACCTTAATGAGAAGGGAGAGAAAGTTATGTCAAATCAAGAAGTTTTTGATAAAGTAGCTCAACTGATTGCAAACCGTTTTAGCGTAGATGCTTCAACAGTAACGGAAGGCATGACATTCCAACAAGACTTAGGTGCAGATTCACTAGATGTTGTGGAATTAGTTATGGAATTAGAAGACGAATTTGGTGTTCAAATTTCTGACGAAGATGCAGAAAACATTTCAACAATTGGAGACGCAGTGAATTACATTGCAAGTCATCAATAAGAAAATGGGGAAACCGGAAGTGGAAACTTCCGGTTTTTTTGTGCTTCTGCCAGAAACGTTGATAGAATGCGAATGTTAAGAAAAAAGAAGAAAGAAATGTCCTTTATTCGTGGACAAATGGGTTGTAATGTGTCGGAAACGCGATAATGACGGGATTTTTGTGGTTAAGAATAGATGAGAGTTCGATAAAAAAATGGTGAGAAAGCAAAATAAAGGTTGCAGTAAGATGGGAATGGGAGTATCATTTAAGTTATTCTAATATCATTCCAATTTGGAGGGAAACACATGAACAAAAAAGCAATTGCTGGTTTATTAGGTGCTGCTTCATTAGTAACTTTAGCTGCATGTAATAACAACAA